>JBBJNX010000131.1:0-6285 GCA_037721115.1 Candidatus Limnocylindria bacterium | reverse complement strand
GAGCTGCTTGCCCGACGACGCCGCCGTGTGACGCTTCGCTGGCGGGGCGTCGCGCCTGACCCGACGTCACTCCCCGGCCTCGAGGATGCCGAGGTGGATGGCAATCGGATGATCGGCACACTGTCGGGCGAGGTTGCGGGCTTCGTGCGGGCGATCGCATCGCCCAACCTGGAGGATCTGACCATCGAGCCCGCCAGCCTCGAGGAGGCGTTCCTCGAGTATTACGCCGCGGAGGAGACGCCGGCGTGAGTGGCAGGCTCTTCAGCCAGACCCTGCGCTGGCAGCGCGTGCGACTCGCGATCGTGGTCCTGGCCGGCATCGGCTGGGGCATGCTCATCCCGGTCTTCTACAACGCATTCAGCGACGTGATGCGCGACCTTGCCAATTCCGGCGCCTTCCCCCGAGAGCTGATGAGTCTCGGTTCAGGCTCGCTGTTCTCGCTGCCGGGCGCAATCACGCTGGGTCTTCAGCATCCGCTGGCGATCGGCATGCTCGGCATCTTCGCCGTCGGCGCATCCGCCACGGCGATATCTGGCGAACGGGCGCGCGGAACGCTGGAGGTGCTCCTCGCCAGGCCGATCTCGCGCCTGGCGCTCTACCTCAGCATCCTGGCGGCCCTGCTCATGACAGTGCTGGTCGTATTCGCCGCCATCCTCGGCGGCATGATCGGCGGGTCGGCGATCCAGGGTTTGACCGATGAGCTCGACCTGGGGCAACTGCCGCTCGTCATCCTCAACGGCTTCGGGCTGTGGGCGGCCTTCACGACGTTCGGGCTGGCTGCATCGGTCACGTTCGACCGTCCCGGTCCGGCCATCGGTCTATCGCTCGCCTATCTCGCGGTCAATTACTTCCTGGAGATCCTCGGATCGCTCTGGCTCGACGCGGCGTGGACGCAGGACTACTCGCTCTTCCACCACTTCAATCCGGGCGCCATCTTGTCCGGCGAGGCGGTCATGGTCGACCTCGGCATCGTCTTCGTGGCTGCGCTCGTTCCGGTGGTCTACGCCTTGGTCGTATTCCCGCGCCGAGACCTCGCCGCTCCGGCCTGAGCCTGCGACGGATCATCCTCAAGCGCGTAGGCCACCGCCTCCGCGGCTGACATCGCCTCGCCCGCCGCCCACGCCTCTGCCAGCTCCGGATCGGACTTCAGCTCGGCCGGCACGAAACCGAACGCCTCCCGGTTCCACAGGTTGAGTCCGGTGCCGCTGGCGCGTTCGAGCTGAGCGACAGCGCCAGAGAGGCTGGCGGCGCGCGTTCGATCGCCATTACCCAGCGCCAAGACCGCTACCGCGTCCAGGACCAGGGTGTAGCCACTGATGTCCTGTGCCTCGGCGAAGATCTCCAGCGCCTGGCGGAGCCAGCCGCGAGCCTCGGCGCGGCGGTCGGCGTCGCCGCCCGCGTCATGGTCATAGCTCAGCTCGTCGAGTCCCATGGTGTAGCTGGCCCAGCCGAGCATGAAGCGGTCGTCGACGGCCTCGAACACGGCCAGCGCTTTAATCGCGTGAACGCGTGCCTCCTCGAGATGCCCGGTCCCCCAGGCGATGTTTCCCAGTGCCCACTCGCAGCGCCCGACGCCCGCGTCGTCCCCAATCTCGTGAAAGATGTCGCGGGCCTCGTGGACGTACGCAAGCGCGCGCGCGGCGACGGACTCATCGAGCAGGCCTTGAACCGACCAGGTGAATGAGACCCCGTACAGGGCTTCCGCCAGCCCCCGTCGATCTCCGAGCGCGCGGCGCACCTCAATCTCCTCCACATATCGTTGCCGAGACCGATCGCTTTCGGCCAGCCAGTACGCGATGCCGGCCGCCGCGCTCAACGCCTCCGCGCGGCGCTCCGGATACCGGTTGCTCTCCTTCAGCCCGAGGACCTGCTCGAGCCGCTCGAGGCCCTCCGGCAGGTACCCGCGCATCTGCCAGAAGCGCCAGATGGCGAACCCGAGACGCATACCCATCTCGGCGGCACGCGTTTCGACCGTCCAGCTCAGGGCAGCGCGCAGGTTGTCGTGGTCCTGCTCAAGCCGGTCCAGCCACTCGCGCTTGGCCGAGCCCATAATCTCGGCCGCCGAGCGCTCGGCAAGGACCGTGAAGAATTCAGCATGGTGGGCGCGAAGGGCCGGCCAGACGGTGCGCTGGACGGCCTGTTCCATGGCGAACTCGCGGATCGTCTCGAGCATGCCGAAGCGGGGCTCGCCCGCTATCCCCTCGGACTGGCGGACGAGGCTCTTCTCCACCAGCGAGACGAGGACGTCGAGCATGTCCCCGTCGACCTCATCACCGCACGTACGTTCGATTGCCTCCAGCCCGGCGCCGCCGACGAAGACGGCGAGAGATGCGAACAGTGCTCGCTCGGGCTCCTCGAGCATGTCATGGCTCCATGCGATCGCGCCGCGCAGCGTCTGCTGCCGCTCCGGCAGGTCACGCGCACCGCCGGCCAGCAGCCCGAACCGATGGTCGAGCCGATCGAGCATCGCCTGCGGCGTGAAGATCCGCAGGCGGGCGGCAGCAAGCTCGATGGCGAGGGGCAGGCCGTCGAGACGCACGCAGATCTCGGCGACGGCCGGCGCGTTCTCGTTCGTGATCTCGAAATCAGATTTGACGGCGCGCGCCCGCTCAATGAAAAGCGCGACCGCCTCGTACTGCGACAGCTGGGTGAGCGGTGGCAGGTGCGCCGGATCTGGCAGACCGAGCGGCGGGACCGAGTACTCCTGCTCGCCCGACACGTGGAGAATGCTGCGACTGCTGGTGAGCACGCGCAGGTGCGGACATGCTGCGAGAAGGGCGTTTACCGATATGGCCGCATCGGTCACCTGCTCGAAGTTATCGAGCACCAGGAGCATGTGCCGCTCGCCAATGTGGTCCACGAGCCGATCAACGGTGCTGCGGCCGCCGCGGTCCGGGAGCCCGAGCGTCTGCGCGATCGTGGCGGGCACGAGATCCGGCTCGGTGATCGGCGCCAGCTCCACGAAGAAGACGCCATCACGATAATTGGTCATCGAGCGGCGTGCGACCTCGAGGCTGAGCCGCGTCTTGCCGGTGCCGCCCGGCCCGGTAAGCGTCAGCAGGCGGCTCCGCTCGAGGAGCTCGCTGATCTCACCGATCTCGCGCTCGCGGCCGAGGAAGGTCGTCAGGCGCGTCGGCAGATTGTTCGAGACCGCGTCGAGGGACGCGATCGGCGGAAAGTCGCCGGGCAGATCGGGGATGACGAGCTGCCACAGATGCTCAGGATGCTCGATGTCCCTGAGCCGATGCTCGCCGAGGTCGCGCAGCTCGATCTCCTCGGGAAGTCCCCGACCGACCAGGGCGCGGGTGGCGTCAGAGAGCAGCACCTGTCCCCCGTGCGCAACATGGGCGATGCGGCTGGCGCGATGGACATGGAGCCCGACGTATCCATCGGTCCCGATGCTGGCCTCGCCGGTGTGCAGGCCCATGCGCACGCGGACGGCGACGTCCGTCGGCCAGGCCTCCGCGTCCAGCGCGCGCTGCGCCGCGACGGCCGCGGCCACCCCGCCCGGCGCCGTGGGGAACACGACGAAAAAGGAGTCTCCTTCCGTCCCGATCTCGACGCCACCCTGCACCACGAAGGCCGCGCGCAGCAGCTCTTGGTGTCGAGCAAGGATTGACGGCCAACGATCGCCCTGAGACCGAAGGAGCCTGGTCGATCCCTCGATGTCGGAGAAGAGAAACGTGACGGTACCGGTCAACAGCTCGGGCATCTGGCCCTGAGTGTGCGACGCATGGGACCTCCGGCACAAGACCCAAGCGCCTCGACTAGGCTTCACCGGTGCGCGCCATCCACTTCCTGGTTCAGCGGCCCGTGCTTGCCGCCGTCCTCGGCGCGTTGACCATCGCAGGGTCCGCGGTGCTGGTGCGGCTGGCGGACGTGCCGCCGACCACCGCAGCCTTCTTCCGATGCGCCTACGCACTTCCCCCGCTTGCCCTGCTCGCCTGGTACGAGCGGCGCCGGTACGGCCCCAGGGCGGCCGGGCAGATGCGACTTGCCTGGCTTGCCGGCGCCTTCTTTGCCGCGGACCTGATCCTGTGGCACCACGCCATCACCCAGGTCGGCGCCGGGTTGGCCACCGTGCTGGGCAACACGCAGGTGGTGGTCGTGCCCCTTGCTGCCTGGCTCTTCCTCAAGGAGCGGCCATCACGACGGGTGGCGGTGTCCGTGCCGATGGTCCTCATCGGCGTCGTTCTCATCTCGGGCGTCGTCGGGGCCGGTGCGTTCGGCGCCAATCCGCTGCTGGGGGTCGTGTTTGGCCTGGCCACAGGGCTCGCCTATGGAGGGTTCATCCTCGTGCAGCGCGGTGCCAACGCGGACATCCGGCGGCCCGCCGGCCCTCTCTTCGACGCAACGCTGTCAACGGCGGTGATCTCCCTCCTGGTTGGAATCCCACTCGGCGAGCTCGAGCTGGTTCCGACCTGGCCGGCGCACGGGTACCTGCTGATCCTGGCGCTCGGGATCCAAGTGTGTGGCTGGCTGCTGATCAGCATCAGCCTGCCACGCCTGCCGGCCGCCATCACGTCGGTCGTTCTGACCATCCAGCCGGTCGCATCGGTCCTGCTCGGCATCTGGATCCTGTCCGAGGCTCCGTCGAGCCTCCAGTTGGTGGGGGTGGCCTTCATCATCGCCGGACTGCTGCTGGTCACCGTGCGAATCCGCTCGCCTCGGAATCGCCAGAGTCAGCTCGGGTCCGATCCGATCAGGAGCGACCGGCCGGCAGGATGACGACGAAGCAGGTATGCCCTGGGTTGGATTCGACCTCGATCCGGCCGCCGTGCCGAGCAATCACGTCGTGCGAAATATGGAGTCCCAGTCCGGTGCCCTCGCCGGGCGGCTTGGTCGTGGCGAATGGCTCGAACAGGCGCCCACGGATGACCTCCGCGACTCCAGGGCCGCTATCGCAGATCGAGACCCGCACGCCGTCCGCCGCCTCCCGAACAGCCGAAATGGTCAGCGTCCCGCGGCCCTCCATGGCGTCGATCGCGTTGTCGATGAGGTTCGTCCATACCTGATTCAGCTCGGAGCCGTGGACCTCGATCTCGGGAAGGTCGTCGGCAAGCTCATTGACGACGGTGATCTCGCGCAGTCGGTGGCGAAGGATGACGAGGGTCTGCTCCAGCCCCACGCGTATGTCGACACGCTGCATGGGCGCCTGGTTGAGATAGGCATAGCCCTTGACCGCCGCCACGATCTCGCTGATCCGGTCGACCGCCATGCCGAGCTCCGCGAGCAGCTGGTGTACCGATGCATCCGCGGCCAGCCATTCGCGCACCGACTCCGGCTGCGCGCGAAGTGACGCAGCCGTCCACCCTGCGTCGACCAGCGCTGCTGCGGCGTCGTGATCACTGCTGATGGCCGCGACCTCTTCGATGCGATCCGCTCGTTCAAGTGCCGATCGTGGCGGCGCCGCATCGACGGGAGGTCGAGGCTGCTGATCCGGCTGCGGCTGGTTCTCGGCGGCTTCGATTGCACGGCCGAGCGCCTTCACCGAGCGCCCGGCCGCGGCGGCCGGGTTGTTGAGCTCATGCGCCAGGCCCGCCGCCAGCGTGCCGAGGCCCGCCAGCTTCTCCCGCTCGCGCAGCAGCGACTCGGTCGAGCGCAGCCGCTGCATGACGGTGCGCAGGATCGCCAGCGAGGACGCGGGACGCTCGAGCACGCGCAGCAGAGCGTCGCTCGGAACACGGAGCACTCCCGCGGGACCGATCGCCCTGACCGATGCGTTGCGCGGCCGTTTCTCAATGACGGCCATCTCGCCGATGATGCCACCCGCCTCGAGGCGCGCCAGGGGCAGGTCACCTTCACCGCTGCGTTTCGTGACCTCGAGCTCACCGTCGACGATCACGAAGAATGCGTCGCCGTCGGTGCCCTCCTCGATGAGGATCTCACCCGGCAACAGCATGATCGGCTCACACAGCTCAGTGAGCGCGAGCAGCTCATCCTCGGGGAGGGCCGCGAAGAGCTGCGTTGCACGCAGGGCTTCGGTCGGGTTCACCGCAGCGAGGCCAGGTACTGGTGTACCAGCTGTACGGCCATGGCTCCCTCTCCCACGGCACTGGCGATGCGCTTGATCGACCGATGTCGCACGTCCCCCGCAACGAAGACCCCGGGCATGCTGGATTCCAGGAGAGCCGGTTCACGGTCGAGATTCCATCCGTGCGCCGGCTTGACCTCCCGGCCGGTGAGGACGAACCCACGCTCGTCACGCGCCACCATGCCGTCGAGCCACGCGGTCCGCGGCTGCTGCCCGATGAACACGAACACCGCGGCGACCGGCACCTGAAC
>JBBJNX010000130.1:0-6347 GCA_037721115.1 Candidatus Limnocylindria bacterium | reverse complement strand
GTCGAGGCTGCTGCGGCCCGATAACGAGCCGCCGAGGATCAGGCGTGTCAGCGCGGCCAGCTCCCGACCGGCGCTCTCCATCATCTGCAGAAGGCTGAGGCCGATCCGATCAGTCGCGATTCGGTTGGCCGCCAGCATCGTCGCTCGGTCGATCGAAGGGGCTGCCGTGACGGTTGCTGTCGGCAGATCGGGAAGACGCCAGCGTCTTGTCATCTCGGTGGGCAATGCCATGGCCGACAGCGTGAGGGGGACTATCCTCCGGGGCTGTAAGCGAGGCGACACGGGCCTCCGTTAGCGCTCGGCAAGTCCGCGCAGGGCGTCGACGTCGAGGATAACCACCCTCTGGTTCTGCATCTCCACGATGCGACGCTCGCGAAGCGACGAGATCGTGGTCGCCAGCGTCTCGCGCGAGGTGCCGATCATGTCGGCCAGCTCCTGCTGGGTGAGTCGCGCATCGATGCCCATGCCGATCTCGGCGGGCTGCCCGAAGCGATCGAGCAACTCCACCAGGCGTGACGCGAGACGCTGCTCCACCGAACGGAACGCCATGACCTCACGCTCACGCTCTGAGCTGGCCAGTCGGTCGGACAGATAGCGGATGATGTTGACCCCCACGCTCGGGAAGCGGTCGATCAGGCGTTGCAGCTCGTTGGGGGTGAAGCTGCAGATCAGCGCCTCCTCGACAGCCTCGGCGTATACGTCCGCCAGCTCTTGGCCGAGCCATGACATGCGGCCGACGATGCGCCCCTTGTCGAGGATCTCGAGCGTCAGCTGTTTCCCGTCCGGAGTGAGCCGATAGAGACGGACGCGTCCGCGCTTCACGATGTAGAGCCGTTCGTCATCATCGCCTGGGGAGGTGACGAGGCCACCCACCAGGCAGGTCTGCATCGGTAACGTCTGGCTGATCTCCCGCAGCTGCGCCGCCGTCATGCCGGCGAAGAGATCCACCTCGCGCAGAAGCCCGATCTTCAGCTCGTCTTCGGTTAGCGGCGGTCCCGTCGGGGGCTCCATGCGCGGGCCTGTCTGTCGGTCGAAGAAGCGCCTCAACATGTCGCCATGATAGGTAATGCGGCTCACAGACGGGGCAACGGGAAGGGCGGAAGCTTTGATACTCACCCCTCTCGAAACAGGAGACAGCTCATGACGGATACCGTTCACGGCGGTTCAGCCGAGACACGGCCGCTCATCATGGATATAGGCACGGGCGTGGTCGCGGGACTGGCTGGCGGGCTCGTGTTCGGTGCACTGATGGCCGTGATGGCCATGCTCCCGATGATCGGGATGCTCGTCGGAAGCGAGAGCGCCGTGGCTGGCTTCGGCGTTCACATGGTGATCAGCGCCGTCATCGGCGCCATCTATGGTGGGGCAGTCCATGTGCTGGGGCTCTCCCCGGCGTACCGTTTGGTGTCGGGGATCGGCATCGGGCTGACCTACGGAGTCATCTGGTGGATCCTCGGACCCTTGCTGATCATGCCGACGATGATGGGCATGGGACCGCAGGTCGGGTCGGCGCTGAGCCAGATGAACGTGATGAGCCTGATCGGACACCTCATGTTCGGGGCCACCGCCGGTGCAGCCTTCGCGCTTCTGAGTGATCGGCGCTGAGCCCAACGTGGGCGGCGGGGTCGAGAGCCTAGCCTGCGACGGCCGCCGGATTCTCACGGCGCAGGAGGATTCCGAGGTAAGCCTTCCATGGGCCGACCTCGGCGTCGTGTGAGCCGGCCATGGCGGCGAAGATCTGCGAAACGTGGTCGAGATCGTGAACTGCCCAGGTTGTGAGCAGCTCGCGCAGGGTCACTTCACCGAGCGACGGATGCATCCCGCGCCGATCGAGGTCTCCCTCGGCCACCAGTTCCTCCAGCCGCGCCAGGTTTTCGGCGCGGAGGCTCGCAAACCGCTCGACGAGCTCATCGAGCGTCGCTTCGGCGTCCCGATCCGCATGGGCGAATCGGTCGAACGTGTCGAACGGTCGAGCAGTCCCATGCTCGAGGATGCGCTGCGTGCGCTCGATCCAGTCGGTCATCTCGCCGGTGATGAGGTGACCGATTGCGTCCCGCGGGCGCCACCCGTCCGCTGGCACGTCGGCCGTATCGGTCCAGGACGCCGGAAGGCCGACCAGGAGCGTTCGCAGCAGCTCCGGAGTTCGTCGCAGCACGTTGGCCGTCTCGCCCATGATGTCAGTCACGACATTGATCCTACGTCAGCGTGCCCAAAGCGTGTTGATGTGCCGACATGTGCCCCTCACGCACGTGACTGACACCTTCGGTCATCCCTCGGCATCTTTCGATCCCTTTTGTGCATGGGGTGCACGTTCATGCAGAAATGAGCCCGAGAACGACGGAATCACGTCAGAACTTGTCAGTTAGGTGCACGGGGTGCACATCCAGCGGGGCGTTATGGCCCGAGGTCGCGGTCGGCGTCGATGAAGGCCGTGCCGAGAACGCGCGAAACGGTTGGGAAGGCGTGGATCGTGTCGGCCAGCGTGGCGAGTGGAACGCGGGCGCGGATGGCCAGGACGCACTCGTGGATGGCCTCGCTGACCGCCGGGCCGGCCATGAATGCGCCGACGAGGACCCGTTCGGCGCGGTCGACCACGATCGTGCAGTGTCCCTCGACCTCGGCGGTATAGCCCTTGGCCGATGATCCGATCTCCGCGGTGTATTCGGCGGCGTCGATCCCGCGCTCCTTCGCCTGCTCGACCAGCAACCCGACCGAAGCGGTTTCGGGATCGGTGTAGGTCGCGCGCGGGATGGCGTCGAACACCGGCTGATAGTCGTCATCGCCCAGGGCGATGCGCGCGGCCGCCTCGCCGGCGTAGTGGGCGAGGTGGGTGTGCATCTCCGGCCCGCCGGCATCGCCCACCAGGTAAACGTTCTCGGCGATGCGCAGCCGATCATCCGGCGAGAGCTTGCCGTCCCTCGGCGTCACCCCGATCGTCTCGAGGCCAAGCCCATCGAGCGGCAGGTCACGACCGATGGCGAGCAGAATTTCATGCCCTTCCACCGGATCGGCGTCACCCAGCTCGATGACGTGTCCACCGTCGTGACCTTCGCCGGCACGGACGCCCGTCGCCCGAGCACCGAGGCGCAGCGTGACACCGTCGCGCTCGAGTGCCCTGGCGAGCAGCTCGGTGGAGCGGGGATGCTCTTTGTCGTGCACGTGGTCGCGTGGATGGATCAGCGTCTCGGGCACGCCGTCCCGGGCGTAGACCTGGGCCAGCTCAACCCCCGTCGGACCGCCGCCGAGGATGGCCAGCGACCGTGGAAGCTCGCGGGTCGCGGTGCCCTGGACGTTTGTCCATGGATGCGCTTCGGCGAGGCCGGGAAGGTCCGGCACGCGGCTCACCGACCCCACGGCCACCAGGATGGCGCCGGCCTCGAGCTCACGATCGTTGACACGAACCCGACCGGGCCCGGAGATGGAGGCCGATCCGCGGATGACGGTGGCCCCGGCCTCCTCGAGGGACTTCACATGGCCGGAGTCGTCGGGCTCATCGGTTCCTTCGCGGTTGATCATGTAGTCGCGGAAGTCCGACGCCTTCTGCCACGGATAGTCGCCACCGGCGTGGTGGACCGCGGCCGCATGGAGAAGCGCCTTGGAGGGCATGCACGCCCAGAACGGGCAGGACCCGCCGAAGAGCGCGCGGTCGATGATCGCCACTGAGGCACTCTTGGCGCGGGCGTAGTTGGTCGCCGCCTCACCGGCGGTTCCTGCGCCGATGACGACGAGGTCGAATCGTTCCATGCCGCGGATCATAGAGCGATCTCGCTTCCGGCGATCCAGATGCGCGACGGCCTGACCGATCCAAGGCGCAGGGCGAAGGCACCCTCATGCTCGGCATCCCAGGCCACGAGGTCGGCAGCCATGCCCGGACGAAGCGATCCGACGTCACGGCGTCGCAGCGCGGCCGCCGCACCTGATGTAGCTGCCGTGAGCGCCTCAGCGACCGTCAGCCCGAGCAATGTGGCGCCCAGACCGATCACGAGCGGCATCGCCCCGAAGTTGCCGAAGGTGCCCGCATTCGCGTCACTGGCGAGGGCAACCGTCGTGCCCGCATCGAGCAGCGCGCGCGCTGGCGGGAGCCGATCGCGCAGGACGATGGCAGGTGCCGGCAGCAGCGTCGCCACCGTCGTCGAGTTCGCCAACGCGGAGATCCCCGCCGCATCGAGCTGCTCGAGATGATCGACCGATGCGGCGCCCAGGCGCACTCCGAGCTCGGCGGCGCCGGTGCGGGCGAGCTGCTCGGCGTGAAGTCGCAGGCCGAGCCCCGCAGTGGCCGCGGCTCGACCGATGCGCTCGGTCGCAGCAAGGTCGAAGTAGCCCGTATCGGCGAAGACGTCCACGAAATCGGCAAGGCGTTCACGTGCCACGGCCGGGATCATGGCGTCGGCCACGTGTTCGGCGTAGTTGGCCATCGCTCCGCTCTCCGGCGGCACCGCATGCGCGCCGAGGAAGGTGGGGATCACGCGCAGGGGAAGGCGATCTGCCACCCGCCCGATGATCCGCAGATGACGAAGTTCCTCCTCCAGCGAGAGGCCGTACCCGGACTTGCACTCGATGGTCGTCGTTCCGGAGGCAAGCGCGGCGCGCAGGCGTGTCTCGACCAGGCGCTCGAGGGTCGTATCGTCCGCGGCGCGGGTGGCAGCCACGGTCTGCAGGATGCCTCCATCGGTGTACGGCGCGCCTTCCAGACGCGCGGCGGCCTCGGCGGATCGGTCACCCGCGAAGACGGGATGGGTGTGACTGTCGACCAGGCCGGGCGTCACCAACGTCGACCCGAGGTCGACGCGTTCGGCCTCAGGCGCATCGGTTGGTGACCCGATCCAGGCGATGCGGCCGTCGCGGACGAGGATCGCCCACGGTGACAGGCGGCCGGTGCCGGTCAGGAGCATGGCGGGAGCGTACCAGCGCGCCGATGCCCGCGGATCGGGTGAAGCAGTCTCGAACAGCCTCGCGAGCCGTACACTCGCGAGCATGGCAGCCAAGCCGGCAATCCTGGCGGTCGACGACGACACGCCCGTGCTCCGGGCGGTGGAGCGTGACCTGCGCGCCCGCTACGCCGACGAGTACCGGATCATCGGGGCGGGCTCGGGGGCAGAAGCGCTCGAGGTCGTTCGCGAGCTGACTCGGCGCGGTGACCCGGTCGCGCTCTTCGTGGTCGACCAGCGCATGCCGGTGATGACCGGCATCGAGCTTCTTCGCGAGGCACTGCCGCTCCAGCCCGAGGCGAAGCGCGTCCTCCTGACCGCATACGCCGATACCGACGTTGCAATCCGGGCCATCAACGAGATCCGGCTCGACCAGTATCTGATCAAGCCGTGGGATCCTCCGGACGAGCGGCTCTATCCGGTTGTCGACGACCTGCTTGCCGATTGGACCGCCAACGTTCGGCCCCCCTTCGAGGGGCTGCGGCTGCTGTCGGGTCGCTGGGCTCCGCGTGGCCATGCGCTTCGTGACTTTCTGACTCGCAACCAGGTGCCGTACGTCTGGCTCGACCCTGGTGACGAAGACGGACGGCGCCTGGCTGATTCGCTCGATGGTGGGGCGGATCCGGCCGTGCCCATCGTCATACTTTCGGATGGAATCGTCCTTCGCGATCCGGCTAACCGTGATGTCGCCGAGGCCGTGGGCCTCTCGACCCGCGCCACTCTCCCGTTCTACGACCTCGTGATCGTCGGGGCTGGTCCGGCGGGGCTGGCTGCCGCGGTATACGGCGCGAGCGAGGGACTCAAAACGCTCCTCGTCGAGCGCGAGGCGCCCGGCGGCCAGGCGGGAACGACGAGCCGCATTGAAAATTACCTCGGGTTTCCGTCGGGCCTGACCGGCGCGGATCTCGCGCGGCGTGCCCTCGCGCAGGCCCGCCGCCTTGGCTCCGAGATTCTCTCCTCGCAGGAGGTGGCGGCTGTTCGCCGCGACGATCCGTACCGCACTATCGTCATCGAAGACGGCGCACAGGTGTCGTGCCAGGCCGTTGTGGTGGCCACCGGCGTGAGCTATCGACGGCTCGAGGTGCCCGGCGCGAGTCAGCTGGCTGGAGCGGGCGTCTATTACGGGGCCGCGACGACCGAGGCGATCCTGTACCGCGATGCCGAAGTGGCCGTGATCGGAGCAGGCAATTCGGCCGGCCAGGCTGCGGTGCATCTATCTCGCTTCGCGTCGCGGGTCCATCTCGTCGTTCGCGGTGACGATCTCGGCGCCGGGATGAGCGCGTATCTGGTCGAGCAGATTGGTGCCGTGCCCACGATCGAGGTCCACACCGGCACTGAGATCAGGTCGCTGGACGGCACGACCCACCTCGAGCGTGCCACGTTCGTGGAGGCCGGCCAGGAGGTTCAGGTGCCGGTCGC
>JBBJNX010000129.1:0-6370 GCA_037721115.1 Candidatus Limnocylindria bacterium | reverse complement strand
CCGAGGTCGTGACGCCCGTCTCGAGCAGCGCGACACCGCGGATCACCTCGCGCAGGCGGCGATCCCAGCGCCGCACGACTTCCAGCTCACCGCGCGACGATGGTGGCGGGTGGAGGACAGCGCACGAAGCACACCGGTGATCCGGCGCGCGCCAGCAGGCAGCGCACACAAGGAGTCCACAAGCCAGGCAGAACTCGCTCGAGCCCTCCTCCATCATGGCCGCAACACCGCACCGTTCGCAAGGAGTCATCGGCGTTGTCAGGCTGGCGGGCTCCTCCGTCTCGGAGCTGCGCGGCTGGGGCCACGGATCGGCGACACGACCCGGCAGGAGACAGGCTCGACACATGTCCTTCTCGGGCACCCGGCAGATCTCGCAAGCGAATTTCCGACACGAAGAGCAGTACGAGAAGCGGCCATTGTCGAGTCCGCCGCCCGACCCGCGACCGCAGACATCACACGAAAGTACTGGGTTGTCTGCATTCATCGGTGCACCGGATCCTGACCGGCAGTATCACACCGGTGACACTGGCGCGCAACGCAACGGTCGACCTTCGCGACCCTTCGCCGCTGAGCCTCCCGTTCGCTCAGGGACGCGGAATCGTGAGGACCTCACCGACGCTCAGGGCATCGCCATTGGCTATCGCATCACGGTTGGCGTTGTAGATGGTGGGCCACCGCAGTTCGTCGCCGTACACCGTGCGTGCGATCTCGCGCAGCGTATCGCCGGATTGAACGGTGTAGCTCTCGACGATCGACGCAATGGGCGTGGAGGTGGCGTCCGGTGGCACCGTCGCACCCCCCGACAGCACCCCCTCGCGCGATGCGGGCGGACTGGGTTCGATGCCGACAAGGCCGTCGCCACGCGAGGTCACGAGCGCGGCTCCCGCCACCACCGCGGCCATCGCCGCGATGCCGACAATCGCGGGCCGCAGCCAACGTTGACGAGACGTCCGTCCGGGGGCGGGAGCGAGATCTTGCGGCGCGCGCGGCGGCGATTTGCCGACAGCAGGCGAACGTTTGTCGCTCCGTGGGGCCGAAGGCTTGATCAGTGTGGACGGAATGAATGTTTCACTGATGACGGGCCGGAGACGCGGCGAGACGACATGACCGGGTTGAAGGCACAAACGGCAAATGTCCCGACCGGGCACCCAGCAGGTCCCGCACACGAAGCGTTGACAACTCAGGCAATACGACAGGCGGTCGCCATCGAGTGCTCCGCGCACCAACCGGCCGCAAACGTCACACGACAGAGCTTCGTTGTCAGAGTCCATCATTTCACCCGGATCCTGGCCGGCAGTATCACACCGGTGGCACCGTCAAGCAATGCAACCAACAGACGCCAGCTAGGTCACCGCCGCCACGGTGCGAAGCTCCGCAGCCACCCCGTTTACGCCGCTGATGATGGTGTCAACCTCAGCGTCGGTGAGGGTCGGATAGACCGGGATCGAGAGAATCTCTTGCGTCAGCTCATCCGTGACACGCAGCACGCGATCGGCGGGATGCATCTCGATAAACGGCTGTTGACGGTGGATCGGCACGGGGTAGTAGACGTTGGATCCAACGCCGCGCTCGGCAAGCAACTCGGCGAATCGGTCGCGTTGATCGACCCGCAATGTGTACTGGTGGTAGACATGGACGGCCCCAGGGCGCTGCGACGGCGTGCGGACGCCGACAAGCTCCGCGTCGTAACGCGCGGCAATCGCTCGGCGGCGTTCGTTGGCGGCGGGCAACTTGGCCAGTTGGGCGAGTCCGATGCTGGCATGGATATCGGTCATCCGAAAGTTGTATCCCAGGATCTCCGGCCGATAGCGAACCCTCATGCCGTGCTCTCGCAGGAGGCGCGCACGATCGGCGACCTGCGCATCGTGGGTGGTGATGATGCCACCCTCGCCCGTCGTCATGTTCTTCGTCGGATAGAAGCTGAAGGCACCGATGCCCCATGCTCCCGAGCGTGTGGCCCCCAGCCGCGCGCCATGAGCCTGACAGGCATCCTCGATGACATGCAGCCCATGTCGGTCGGCGAGCGCGGCGACCGCCGGCATGTCGGCCGGCTGCCCGTAGAGACTCACGGGGATGATGGCCCGTGTCCGAGGCGTGATGAGGGACTCGATCGACGTCGGGTCGATGGTGAAATACGTCGGATCGACGTCGGCGAACACCGGCCGACCGCCAGCATGCACGACCGGCGTTGCCGTCGCCGTGAACGAGAAGGACGGCACGATGACCTCATCGTCAGGCTCCAGCCCGATCCCCAGCAGCGCGAGGTGAATGGCCGTCGTTCCGGAGCTGGTCGCTACTGCGTGCGGCGCACCCACAAACTCAGCGAACATCTCTTCGAACTGCTGCACGCGCTGGCCCTGGGCGAGCTGTCCGGATTCAAGCGCGCTCCAGACCTGCGCCTTCTCCTCCTCGCCCATCTGGGGTCGCGCGATGGGAATCACCGGCACATCTCCTTCTCTGTCGATTGGTCGGGCACCGGACGCACCGGCAGAAACCGAAGGGTAGCGCGTTACGGCATTGGGCGCTGTAGGACGATTTTCTCGTCAGCGGCTCGGAACCATCTCCTCAACGATGTCGACGTAGCGCTCGGCCTCGCGAGACCAGCCGTACTGGTCAGTGAACGACTGCGCCGACCGCGCCATTGCCAGCCGCCGATCGGGATCGCGCGCCAGCTCTTCGATGGCGACTGCGAGCGCACTGACATCGTTCGGCTCGACATAGCGAACCATTGAATCGTCGAAATAGGCGGTGGTGGCGGTCGAGCGCGCCACAACGGCTGGAATGCCCAGCGCCGCGTATTCCATGAGCTTCGTCGGCAGGATGCCATCCGTGAACACGTCATTCCGGTTGGGCACCACGCCGATGTCGGCCTGCGCGATCAGGTCGGGGAGCGCCGCGGTCGGCAACAGCTCCGTGCTCATCGTGACGCGGTGGCTGATGCCGAGTCGCGCCACGAGCGCCTCGAGCTCCGGGACCAGCTCGCCGCGACCGTGAACGATGAGCCGCAGGGGAAGGCGGTCGCCGATGGATGCCACGGCGCGCACGAGTTGATCCACGCCGTACCGATGGGTCAACGTGCCATGGTAGAGAACCGTGATCGGATCGGGCGCGCGCCGAACCTCGGGCGCACGGCGCCGAAAGAGGCCGTCGTCGGGCAGGTTCATCACGACGTCGACCTTCTCGGGCGCGAGGCCACGTTCCACGAGCGTCCCCCGCCAGAGCTCGGTGACAGTCAGCACGCGATCGGCGAACGCCGTGCTCATCCGCTCCTGCCAGCGCACGAGCCGCACCGGCAACCCGTCCATCCGACCGCCGAACCGGCTGGCGAAGAACTCCGGCATCAGGTCGTGCAGGTCGAGCAGGACGCGTGCCCCCGTGAGCTTCGGCACCAGTGCGGATAAGACCAGGAAGTCCGGCACGTTGTGCACCTGCACGACGTCGAACTTACGGCGCAGGTGGAGGACGGAGACGAGCGCGAACGCCCACGCGGCGAAGGCCACGTATTCCACGGCCTGGGCTGCCAGCCCCATCCCTCGCTGACGGCGAACGGGCACACGGCGCACGACGATACTGCCGATGCGCTCACGCGCCAGGTCCCCCTCGTTGCGCAGGCAGATCACCTCGACCGTGTGACCGCGGCGCACGAGTGCGCGGGCCTCCCGCTCGACGCGGATATCGGGGTAGTAATTGTCGACGATCATGCAATGTCGCATGGGTCAGCGTAGGTCCTCGAGAAGCGGGGCGGCCCAATCCTGACAGGGCCGGCGGGCGCGACGTGCGTCGTGCGCGCTGCAACTGTATCGTCTCCCGATCATGCCCGCCCGCCCTCGGCGCTTCCGCCGCGCCGACATCCTGCTCGCCTGGCTCGTTGCCATCATCTGGATGGCCATCATCTTCGTCCTCTCCAGCCAGCCGGGCGGAGAGACCGGCAGCGGCCGGCTCAGGTTCGGATTGGACAAGGTGGCCCACGTCGTCGTGTTCGGCATCCTCGGCCTGCTCGTGGCGAATGCGTTGACCACCGGCGGGCTTCGAACGCGCCGATTCTGGTGGACCTTCGTGGTCTGCTCCCTCTATGCAGTCACCGATGAGACGCACCAGGCATTCGTCCCTGGTCGCGGACCCGCCGTACTCGATATCTTTATCGACATGGCCGGCACTTCCGCTGGATACGCTTCCTTTGTCCTGTTATCGGGCTCGAAGTTTGCGCAGCGCGCCATCGCACGGCGTCGCCGCCCGATCCCCGGCCGCAGCAGAGGTGCCAGCGCGATCCGCCTGGCGCAGATCCGGCGCGACCGATGAAGAGGCGCGTGGTGCTGATCGGCCGCACCCGTCTCGCGGTGGCGTGCCTCGACGTGGTGCTGGCGGCCGGCGACGAGATCGTGGCGATCATTCCCGACGCGGGCGACGACGGCGTGGACGGCTGGCAGCCCTCGCTCCGCCGCGCGGCGACCGACCGAGGGCTGGTCATCCTCGACCATGCCAATGTCAACGATCCCGACTTCGTCCGTCAGGTCGACACGCTGGCTCCGGACTTCTTGCTCTCATTCCAGGCTGCTCCGATCCTGCGCGCTCCTCTCATCCGCACCGCGCGGGTGGCGGCTCTCAACCTGCACTACGGACCCCTGCCCCGCTATCGTGGGGTCTCACCGATTGCCTGGGCGCTCATCAACGGCGAGACATCGCACGGCGTTACCCTGCACGTCATTGAGCCCGGGATTGACACCGGGCCGACCGTGGCCGGCGCAGGGGTGCCAATCCATCCGACCGACACCGGACGCGCTCTCTACGACCGCTGCGTCGACGCCGGTATCCAGCTGCTGGCGGACGCTTGGCCGACGGTGCGAGAGCAAGCCACGATCAAAGCTGCGCCGCAGGACGAGGCACGTGCGCTCTACTACAACCGCTACGCGATGGACTTCTCGGAGCGCGGCGTGCAGTGGAACCGCGATGCCGAGGCAATCGCCAACCGCATGCGCGCATTCATCTTTCCCCCGTTCCAGTATCCGGAGGTAACGGTGCACGGTGGCATGACGTACGCGGTCCAGGCCATGAGCTGGGATCGAAGACCGCACCGAGGTCGGCCAGGCGAGGTTCTCGGAGCCGATACGGACGGCGTCATCGTGGCGGCACCTGGGGGGCGGATCACGCTACAGTCCGTTGCGCTTGGCGACCGGGTCATCGGCACCGATGGGCTGGCAGCGGCAGGCCTCGTGGCCGGCGCGCTCTTGGTCTGAGAAGGTCGTCGCGAGGATCTCGCGAGCCGACCGCTCGCCGCTATGATCCGGCTTCGAATACCGTCGGCCGCGCAATGAGGGACGCATGCAGATCACCGTCGTGGGACTCGGGTACGTTGGGCTCGTCACTGCGACCTGCCTTGCGAGAATGGGAAAGCAGGTCCTGGGTCTCGAATCGGACAAACGCAAGCTTCGGGCGCTGGAGGCCGGGCAGGCACCCTATTACGAGCCACACCTCCAGGGAGAGCTGGCGCTCCAACAGATCGAGGGAAGGCTGACTTTCACGTCTGACCCGAGCGGTGCGCTGCGTACCCCGGACATCATCCTCATCTGCGTGGGCACGCCCTCTCGCCCCTCGGGGGACGCCGATCTCGGTGCCGTCGACTCGGTGGTGGCGTCCATCGGCGACCATCTCGAGCATCGCGCCGTCGTCGCCCTTCGGAGCACGGTGCCGATCGGCACCACCCGCCGCGTCGAGGCAGCACTCAACGAGCGCTTGACGGCTCGGGTCGGGCCGGCGGAGATCGCCGTCTTCGCAAACCCCGAATTTCTGCGCACCGGCCGAGCGCTTGACGATTTCATGCACCCGTCGAGGGTCATCCTCGGACGGACGGAGCGCGCCGGCGACGACGAGACCGAACGGCTTGCGAACCTCTACCGACCGCTCGAGACCCCGATCTTCGTGTTCGATGCCGAGAGCGCCGAACTCGTGAAGAATGCGGCGAACGCGTACCTCGCGACCCGGATCAGCTTCATCAACGAGATCGCCGGACTGTGCGAGGCAACCGGCGCATCCGTTGATGCCGTCGTCCAGGGCGTCGCGGCCGACCCACGCATCGGCGGAGACTACATCCGCCCCGGGATCGGATACGGAGGGTCGTGCCTGCCCAAGGATGTCCGCTCGCTGATGGCCATGGGAAGCGAGCTCGGCCTGCCGATGACGTTCACGCGCGCGGTGGATGCCGTCAATGCCGAGCAGCCGGCGCGCGCTGTCGGAAGGCTCGAGGCGGCGCTGGGTGGTATTCGCGGCAAGCGCATCGGCCTCCTCGGCCTGGCCTTCAAGGCCGGGACGGACGATATCCGCGACTCACCGGCGCTCGCGTTGGCCGAAGCGCTTCGCGAGGCAGGAGCCGAGG
>JBBJNX010000128.1:0-6386 GCA_037721115.1 Candidatus Limnocylindria bacterium | reverse complement strand
GTGATCAGCACCTGCTCCTCGAGCTTCACGCCCTCATGCCCACCAAGGCGACCGACATAGCTCTCGACGGAGACGACCATCCCGGGCTCGAGCACGCCGTCATAACCGGAATGTTCCCAATCGTCGGGATAGGGCACGGACGGATACTCGTCGCATAACCCCACGCCGTGAAAGAGAACCGAATAGCGGTTGGGCAGATACTCGGACGCCAGACTCTTGGCTGCGTGGGACAGATCCCGGAACGTTCTGCCCGGCCGAAGCATCTCCATGTTCGCGGCGATCTGTTCCGCCGCCATGGCATACAGCGCCCGCTGCTCGTTGGTCGGCCGGCCCGTTCCGGCCAGCCAGGTGCGGGAGATGTCGCAGCAATAGCCGTACGGCCCCACCAGGTCCGTGTCGAAGGCGACCAGATCCCCGTCCTCGATCACGCGGGCCGAGCACTCCTGGAACCACGGATTGGTCCGCGGGCCTGACGTCAGCAACCGAGTCTCGATCCATTCCCCGCCGCGACGAAGGTTCTCGGCATGCAGGATGGCCCACAGGTCGTTCTCGGTCATGCCCGGTCGCAGTGCAGATTCCATGATGCCCATCGCCGCCTCGCAGGCAGCGATGGCCCGGCGCATTGCCTGAAGCTCATCCGGCGACTTCACCGTTCGGGCATGCTCCATCACCTCTTCGCCACTGGCGACGTGGATGCCATGCCTCATCAGCGCGTCAACACCTTCAGGATTGATCCGATCAATCGCCAGCCCGCGATTGCCACCGTCGTGCCCGTCGAGCAGATCGGCGATCTCGGCTGCCCAACGCGTCGCCCGGTCGCGCGCGTGCTCACCAGCCAGGTAGTAATACCAAGCGGTGCCGTGACGGATCTCGTCGATCGTGTCCAGATGCCGGGAGAGGTGTTCGCAATTGTGAAAATCCCACAGGATCACCGGGCCTTCCGTTGCAACGAAGGCGTAGCGCACTGCGTTGTGGGTGCACCACAGCTGCATGTCGGTCGAATCGGTCGCATAGCGAACGTTGAGGGGGTCGTACAGGAGCACCCCAGCCAGATCCCTCACCTTGAGTTCGGTACGGATGCGCCTCAGCCGGTAGCGTCGCGCTGCATCCATGTCAGGCGGATCGAGCCCCAGTGCCGCCCATTCACGCTCGGCCAAAGCGCCATAGCCGATGACATGCTGGTTAAGGCAGGCCGCCTTGTCGGCGGCGTAGGTCACGAGTGCCTCGCGCGACGCCCCATGACCTGGATGAACGGGAATTTCGAACGGCTTGACCTTGCGCCGCTTGCCAGCGAAGGGACCCGCTGTTCCCGAGGGGTGGAGCGGGTTCAGGTCGTCATACCAGTTCGGGAGGGGAGACGAGCCGCTCGAGAGATTGGCGTGAACCGCTGCGCTCGACGAGCGTGCTCCCAGCGCTCCTGGACGAACCGATCCCAGAATGCCATGCCCGCTCCATGGGTTTCATCATAGGGCCTGACAACTGGACTGCGCCAGGCCGCGGCAGCGCGAGTGACGCGATTCAGGCCGGCAGGATCGAGACCGTCGTCACCGGCGTCGTGCGCAGATTGCCTATGAGGATCCGCTCGCCCGGAACGATCCGCGGAACCACGGACTCCCAGCCGCTGGCGCTCCAGGTGATGCCGTGCCGGTCGGCAGGCATGCGGCGCCAGTGCACGCCGTCCTCGCCGATCGAGAGCACGTACGTCGAGCCGGAAGCCGTTCGCGCGAGCACCACCGAATTCATGACATCCACCCTCGTCGTTGCGGGCATCATCTCGGTCGATTGGCTCATGCGTCAAGGCCGAAATGTCGGTAGGCTGCGAAAACACCCCTTGCGGAGGATCGCGCGATGGACTGGTATCCCTGGCTCAAGACGCTGCACATCTTCTTCGCCATCGTGGCGGTCGGGCTGAATATCAGCTACGCGGTCTGGCAGGCACGCGCCGCACGTGAGCCGGAGCACACCGGATACGCCCTGCGCGGCATCAAATTCCTGGACGATCGGATCGCCAACCCCGCGTATGCCGGCCTGCTCGTGGTTGGCATCCTGCTCGTCCTGCTTGGGCCATGGGCGTTCACCCAACTGTGGGTCGCCGCCGCGATCGGCCTCTACCTGTTCATGGGTGCGGTCGCCTTTTTCTTCTATTCGCCGACGCTCACGAAGCTCATCGCCAGTTACGAGAGCGGGGGCGCCGCAACCGCCGAGTTCAAGGCGCTCAGCGGACGCAGCCGGATGGTCGGAATCCTGCTCGCCGTGCTGGTGGTCGCGATCATCGTGCTGATGGTGATCAAGCCCGGCGCGGCCGGCTGACATGGCGGAATAGCGACTTCCGCGATCGCTTCGGACAGGCGCGATCTGCTGGAATGCCTGACCGAGCTCGGCTATGAGGGGCGCCAGTTCAGGTCGGGCTGCTCACAGGCGAGGCTCGCTCATTCCGTCCCCGTGACTCCCTTCTCCCAACGCAGACCGGAAATGTCGCGGTCCAGTCGCTCGAAGACGTAGGCGTTTGTCGCGAGCACCAGACGGCGTCCATTGCCATCATCCATGACCTCGATGGCGCGGGAGCTCGGCAAGCGAGCCGCATCAGCTGGTTCGATCGCCCGACAGGCGGCGTACCCCACCTCACCGCGCTCGACGCGACAGCCGAACTCGTGAGTGAGGCGCTCCTCGGCGACCTCCAGCTGAAGCAGGCCGACGACACCGATGATCGGATCACCCGTCCCGTCAGGACGCCGCAGGACGCGGATGACGCCCTCCTCCTCGAGCTGGCGCATCCCGTTTCGGAATTGCTTGTAGCGCGACGAGTCGTGACTGTGCAGGTACGCGAAGCGCTCCGGCAAAAACTCCGGAATCGGCGAATAGACCACGGTGCCGTCCTCTGACAAGGTGTCGCCGACCTGCACGCCAGTGGCGTTGACGATGCCGATGACGTCGCCCGGCAGAGCCTCATCGATCGTCTGCCGCTCCTGTCCGAACAGCTCGTTCGAATAGCTGAGCGTGAGACGCCGCCCGGACCGACCATTCACGGCGGTCATGCCGCGCTCGAAGCGGCCGGAATTGACGCGCATGAACGCCACCCGGTCGCGGTGACGAGGATCCGTGTTGGCCTGGACCTTGAAGACCTGGGCGCTGAACTGTCCGCCGAGCGGCTGCTCCACCCCGTGCACCGACGGGCGCGCCGATGGACCGACCGCGAGCCGGGGAAACGCCTCGATCAGGGTGGAAAGACCCGCGTTGGTGAGCGCGCTCCCGAAGAAGACCGGGGTCACGAGCTCGGCGCGAACGGCCGCGGGGTCGACCTCGGCCTCGACCAGTGCAGCCTCCTCCTGCGCGACGTGCCACTCCTCGTGCGCAGGGCCAGGATCCCACGCCGCGACCGGGGTGCTTCGCCCGGTGCCGATCCTGGCTCCGTGGACGGTCGCCTCCGACTCAACCACCTCGCCCGCTGGGATATCGAGCAGCCCTCGGAACTGGCCGTGCGTCCCGATCGGCCAGTTCATCGGCGCCGGCCTGATCCCGATCTCGCGCTCGATCTCATCGAGCAGGGCCAGAGGCGCCAGCATCGGCCGATCGCACTTGTTGATGAAGGTGATGATCGGCAGCCCGCGCATCCGGCAGACCTTGAACAGCTTGAGGGTCTGCGGTTCAAGGCCTTTGCCGGCATCGAGCACCATCAGCGCCGCATCGACCGCCCACAGCGTGCGGTACGTGTCCTCGCTGAAATCCGCGTGGCCGGGCGTGTCAACCAGGTTGTACTGGTAGCCGCCGTGCTCGAAGCGCAGCACGGCGGAACTCACACTGATACCCCGGCGGCGCTCCATCTCCATCCAGTCGCTCACGGTGTTGCGTGCCTGGCGACGAGCGCGAACCGATCCGGCCTCGGCAACCGCACCACCGAAGAGAAGGAGCTTCTCCGTCAGCGTGGTCTTCCCGGCGTCCGGATGGCTGATGATCGCGAAGGTCCGGCGTCGGGCAGCGCTGACGAGCACGTCAGGGGCGACTGTTGACGGCGAGGATGAGAGGGTCACGAGCTTCCTGGTTGCTTATCGGTTCGCAGCCAGCAAGCGGATCCGCGCGGGGTGTGCAGATCCTTCGACTGTCCCGGCCAGTGTACGCCGATGTCGCATCGCAGCCCCGCCACCGCCAATGGTCGGTTTGACACCATCGGCCGCGCAGCGGACACTTGCGATGCTGCTGCAGACCAAGTCCCCGACGCATGACGTCAGGCTCTCGGGAGCGCAGACCCCAATACAATCCGTTGTTTTCGCGGCTGCACAACGCTCGGTTCGACTGATTCTCCGGTCAGTGTCAAGGTTTCGCCGGGTCGCCGCTTCCCTTCGTATTCACTGCGCCTGACCGGGCCCGCTGCGGCGGGTGCGTCGTCGTCAGGAGCGTTCATGTCCTTTCCCCAGCTCGGGCTGCGTCCCGAACTCCTGCGTGCCATCGCCGATTCGGGCTACGACACGCCAACGCCGGTCCAGCGCGAAGCGATCCCCATCGTCCTCGCCGGCCGCGACCTCATGGCAGGTGCCCAGACCGGCACCGGCAAGACGGCCGCCTTCGTGCTCCCCATCCTCCAGCGGCTTCACGCCTCTTCGGCCGATCTGGACCGTAGAGCCGTCCGCGCCCTGATCCTGGTGCCGACCCGCGAGCTGGCCATCCAGGTCGAGGAGAGTGTCACAACCTACGGCATCCACGTGCCACTGCGTTCGGTGGCGGTATACGGCGGCGCCAGCCTGCCCGATCAGCTCCGCGAGCTGGATGCCGGTGCGGAGATCGTGGTCGCCACGCCCGGTCGCCTGCTCGACCTCGTGTGGCGCGGCAGCATCGACTTCGGCGCCATCGAGTTCCTCGTCCTCGACGAGGCCGATCGGATGCTCGACATGGGCTTCATCGACGACATCCGCACCATCATCTCACTGCTCCCAAGGCAGCGGCAGAGCCTACTCTTCTCGGCAACCTTCCCCGATGCGATCAAGCGCCTCACGAAGACCCTGCTCAGGGACCCCGCAACGGTCCAGGTGACCCCGCCGAACTCGGCGACCACCCTGGTCGAGCACGTCGTGTTGCGCGTCGAGGACTCACAGAAGCGGGCAGCCCTCAGCCACCTCGTCAGAAGCGGCCGCATCACCTCCGCGCTCGTGTTCGTACGCACCAAGCATGGAGCGGATCGGCTGACCGGCTACCTGGTCCGCGACGGCATCAAGGTCGCGGCCATTCACGGCGATCGAGCGCAGTCGCAGCGCATCGCCGCGCTCGATGACTTCAAGGACGGTCGCGTGCGTGTCCTCGTCGCCACCGATGTGGCCGCCCGCGGCATCGACATCGATGCGCTCCCCTACGTCGTCAACTACGACCTGCCACGCTCCGCGGAGGATTACGTCCACCGTATCGGGCGCACCGGTCGCGCGGGGGTGGACGGCGTGGCGATCTCCCTGGTCTCGGAGTCCGAGCTCCCGCAACTCCACGACATCGAACGGCTCATGGGACGCCCCATCGCCGTCGAGGTGGTGCCCGGGTTCGCGGCGCTGCCACAATCCCGGGATGACCGCCGCGGTCCACGAGGCGAGACCGCCGTTGGCGCTCGGTACGCCGGGCGTCACTCGCCCAGCCGGCGTGCTGGACCGCCTGGCCGAGGGTCGTCCGGAGGGCGCCATGGTGCACGTGCGACCACCGGTTCGCGGGGCGCCGGCTGGACCGCCATGCCGGGCGAGCGCCGCGACCGGGCCTGACGAGCCACCTGCTGCTATCCGGCGACTCCCACGACGCCGAACAGCACGACGCCCAAGCCTCCGGCTCCGATGACCACGGCCGCCACGGCGATGCCCGAACGCCACACGTAGAGTGAGATCAACGCAAGGGCGAAGATCGCCGCTCCACCGGCTCCCCTGATCGCCACTGGTCCCAGCAACAGAGTCGCGGCGGCGATCAGCCCCACCACACCGGCGGTGATCCCGTCGAGGAGGGCATGGGCGGCGCGGTGCTCGACGATTCGCTCGAGCTGGCGATGGCCGACCAGGGTGAAGAGGAACGCCGGTGCAAACACGCCCGCCGTCATGGCGAGCGCTCCGAGCGGACCGCCTGCCACGTAGCCAACGAAGGTCGAGAAGATGATGAGCGGGGCCGGCAGGATGCCCGATAGGGCGACACCGTCCAGGAACGTCTGATTCGTCATCCATCCGCCGTCGACGACCGCATCCTCCTGGAGAATCGGGATCGCGGTGTATGCCCCGCCGAAGGTGAGCAGACCCGCCCGGAGGCCGGATGCCAGGAGCTCCGAAGCCGGCGCCGCGCCCGACTGGGTGCCCTCGGTCGAATCGGTCTGGGCGCGTGGGGTCAGCGGCGCCGGGATTCCGGTCGAAAGGGCCGCCTGGGCAGCCAACGAG
>JBBJNX010000127.1:0-6387 GCA_037721115.1 Candidatus Limnocylindria bacterium | reverse complement strand
TGGTCGAAGTAGGTGGGGGCCTTGCGGGCGGCGTCGACGCCGGCGGCGGCTCGGGCAGCGAGGTCGTGCACTTGCTCGATGAGACGGCGAGCTCGGGAGAAGCTGCGAGCCTGAGAGCGGTCAGGAGATCGAGGAGGGCAGCCCACTGCGCGTCATCGTCTCGAGCGGCGAGGAGGAAGTCCTGGTGCCAAGCCTGC
This sequence comes from Candidatus Limnocylindria bacterium, assembly GCA_037721115.1. Classification (GTDB taxonomy): domain Bacteria; phylum Chloroflexota; class Limnocylindria; order QHBO01; family QHBO01; genus JACDBZ01. The sequence continues at coordinate 6,190 of JBBJNX010000127.1, read as the reverse complement.
GCGGGCAGACCCGGGCACAGGCCGAGGCGACGCTGCGAGATTTCGACCTAACGGTCGGCGAAGTCGACGTTGAGCCAGACCCCGCCGTCCCCGATGGATCCGTGATCAGGAGCGATCCTCCGTCTGGCAACACGGTTGCCGTTCGAAGCCAGGTGAGCCTCGTTGTCAGCAGCGGCCCAACGCCCTCGCCGACACCATCACCATCCCCGACCCCCACACCAACGCCCACGCCCACACCCACGCCCACGCCCACGCCTGAACCGACGCCGGTCCCCACGCCCGTACCCACGGTCGCGCCGACGTTGCCTCCCCCACCTCTGACGCCCACGCCGACGCCCACGCCCTGAGGAAAGGGCTCGCGCCTCCGTGGTGCCGCACCGGTGCTACGATGTCGGTCATCCCGTTCCACGCTTGGGAGGCTCGTTCGTTCAGTCATGGCAACCACTGCCCCGATCCCGGTCGATGAATCGACCTTTGAGTCGGAGGTTCTTCACGCAGACAAGCCGGTCCTCGTCGATTTCTGGGCCCCATGGTGCGGCCCGTGTCGACTCGTGTCGCCCGTCGTCGAGAGCTTCGGCGACAAGCACGCCGGGACGATGGCCGTCGCGAAAGTCAATACCGACGAGAATCAGCAGCTCGCGATGCGCTACAGCATCTTCAGCATTCCGACCCTGATCGTCTTCCAGAACGGTCGCGAAGCCGCACGCCTCGTCGGCTATATGCCCCAGGAGGTCATGGAGGAACGGCTGAGCCAGTTCATCGCCCCGCGCTGACCCGCGTCAACCGGGGCAGCGGCTACACTCGCTGTCGAGGAGGGCCGCGCGAGCACAGATGATCATCAAGACCGAACGCCGTACCGGCGGTGAACGCCGCGAGGCGAACGATCCGTTCGCGCCGGACCGGCGTGCCGACGATCGACGCACCATGTGCTGGGAGGTCGAGAACTGCGACCTCACCATCCGATATCGGTGCCCGGCGTTTATCCTGCGCCGTCCCTGCTGGGAGCTGTGGGCGGTCGAGGGCATCGGTCCAGCTCGAGCCTGCTGTCACAACGACAAGGAGTGCGAGCCCGGAAGATGCGTGATCGCCGAGAAGCGCTTCGCCGGAGCGCCGGAACCACTGACGGTTCACGTGGGGCGGCGCGGCGTCCCGCTGGGCTATACGAAGCCACGCCGCCATCATTGCCCGCACTTCTACCTGACCCATGGATCACAGGGCCGGGTTCCCATCCAGGCCCCGCAGCTCATGCGCACGCTCCTCAAGCAGGAGGGGACGGTGGCGCGGTGCGAGCTGCGCGGCGGGGTCCACCTCGATTCAGGCTATGTCAACGACCTGTGCCTGACCGGGCAGTTCAACGACTGCGTCTTCTACGAGGACAACCTGGACTGACCAGGTGACCGATACCGAACGCCTCACGTATCGACAGGCTGTCGACACACTCACCGAGCGCGGCCGCTTCGGGACCAGCATGGGGCTGGAGCGAGTCGAGCGCCTCATGGCGGAGGTCGGGCATCCGGAACGTGAGCTTCGCGGCGCGCTGGTCGGGGGCACGAACGGCAAGGGCTCGGTCGTGGCCATGACCCGCTCCGTGCTGGTCGCGGCGGGTCACCGCGTCGGCACCATGCCAAAGCCGCACCTCGTCAGTTACCGCGAGCGGGTGGCGATCGACGGCGAGCCGATCGGGCCGCAGGACTTCGCCGCGGCGATCCAGCGGGTCCTGCCGGCCATCGACCATGTCGCCACGGCTGTCGGGCCGCCCACCGAGTTCGAGGCCCTCACCGCGGCTGCCATCATGGAGCTGGCGCGACGCCGAGTCGACCTAGCCATCGTCGAGGTCGGAATGGGCGGCCGGCTGGACGCCACGAACGTGCTCGATCTTGGCGTGGCCGTCATCACGAATGTCCAGCGTGATCACGAGGCCTACCTGGGCAACACGCTCGCCGCGATCGGCCGGGAGAAGGCCGCGATCATCAAGAACGACAATCTGGCCGTCAGCGGAGCCTCCGGCCGTGGCCTGCGTCCGATCCTGGACCGATGCGACGACGTCGGCGCCTCTCTGCGCCGGGCCGGACGGCGTCAGCCGTTCCGCGCAACACTCCGCCACCTCGACTGGGACGGGATCGTGGTGGATGTCGAGACGCCCTCGCGCGACATTGCGGAACTGCGCGTCGGGTTGCTCGGCGCGCATCAGGCCGACAACGCCGCGGTGGTTTTCGCGCTCCTGGACGCGCTGGCGAAACGGCATGGGATGGCCGCTGATGAGTCCAGCGTGCGGAGGGGGCTTGCCGACGCTCGCTGGCCGGGACGGCTCGAGCTGCTCGATGGCGGACGCCTTGGGCTCGGTCGCGTGCTGCTCGACGGAGCCCACAATCCGGCAGGCGCCGAAGCGCTGGCCCAGGCCCTTCGTGACCTCCGGCTGCGGCGGCCGACGATCGTCTTCGGTGCGATGCAAGCGAAACGGGTCCACGCAGTTTTCCGCGCCCTGGCACCGCTGGAGCCACACTTCATCTTCACCCGCGCTGACGATCCCGGAGCCCACGAGCCGGATCAACTGGCGCGCATCTGGCGCCGTGTAAGCGGGACGAGCGGCGAGGTGGCCCCGACCCCGGCCGACGCCCTCCGGCGCGCGGTCGGCGATCCGGTCGTGGTCGCGGGCTCTCTCTACCTGGTCGGCGCCGTCCGGGGCATGATCACCGGGATGAGCGGGGACGACTGATGAAGATGGATCTGCGCTGGGGTGAGCGGACCTATGTGATGGGCATCATCAACCTCACGCCCGACTCGTTTTCCGGGGACGGACTGGCGGTGGATGGACGCAATTCGCACGAGGTCGCCGCGGTCGCGCTCGCCCAGGGCAGGTCAATGGTGACGGCCGGCGCCGACATCCTGGACGTCGGCGCCGAGTCGACACGACCGCGCCAGGCCTACGGGGACCACCCGGAGGTAGACGCGGCGACAGAGCTGGCGATCGCCGTACCCGTCGTGCGCGCGCTCGCCGCTGAGCTGGGTGCCCGCGTACGCATCAGCATCGACACCAGCAAGGGCGTGGTGGCCGCCGCGGCGATCGAGGCCGGAGCCACGATCGTGAACGACGTGTGGGCCGCGCGGCGCGATCCCAGCACCGCCGATGCGGCGGCAGCGGCGGGCGCGCACCTGGTGCTCATGCACAACCAGGACGGTGGTGGCTACCCGGACGGGGTATTCCGATCCGTCGTGAGGTGGCTCGCGGAGGCGGTCGATGGTGCGCTGGCTCGCGGCGTGGCGCGCGATCGGCTGATCGTCGACCCGGGAATCGGCTTTGGCAAGTCAACGGAGGACAACCTGGAGCTGCTCCATCGGCTTGCGGAGCTCAAGGCCGCCCTGAGTGGGCTGCCGCTGCTCGTCGGGACGAGCCGCAAGCGCTTCATCGGCGAGCTCCTCGGTGGCGCGGCGGCCGACGATCGGATCGAGGGGAGCACCGCCACCGCGGCGCTCGCCGTGATGGCCGGTGCCGATATCGTCCGCGTCCATGACGTCGGGCCCATTGCGCGCACGCTTCGCATCACGGACGCGGTGATACGCCGATGAGTCTCGACGCATTTCCGGATCGCCTCAGCCTGCTCGGCATGCGCTTCGAAGCCCGCCACGGCGTCCTCGATTGGGAGAAAGAGACCCCGCAACCATTCGAGGTGGACCTGGTGCTGCATGCCGATCTGGAGTCGGCCGCGCGACGTGACGACCTTGCCGCGACCGCGGACTACGCAGCACTCAGTGAACTGGTGCGGGCCATCGTCGAGGATCGCTCGTTCGATCTCATCGAAGCACTCGCGGGCGCGCTCACCAAGGCCGTGCTGGCCGCCACCGATCCGACCATCGTCAATGCCGTGGAGGTCCGGGTGCGCAAGCCGAAGGCGCCGATCCCCGGCGCCTTCGACACGGTGGAGGTGGCCATCACCCGGCGCCGTTCGGCGTTGAGTGAATAGCCTCTCGGATCAGCTGTCGGCCGGCAGCTCCCCGAGCGTGACCTCGATCTCGCGCGTCGAATTGTCGCGGAGGATCCGGAGCGTGATCGTGTCGCCTGGAGCGTGGGGCAGGATCAGCGTTGCCAGATCCGAATCCGCGCTGACCTGTTCCTCGTCGGCGGCAACGATGATGTCGCCCGACTGGAGTCCGGCATCCTCGGCCGGACTGCCCGGGATGACCGCCTCTCCGCTGCCGCTGTTGCTGATCAGGGCTCCGTAGTCGACCGGCAGGTCCTGCGCCGCGGCGAGCGCGGGGTCGACCGAGACGTAGCGGACGCCGATCCACGGCCGGGTCAGCTCCTCGCCATCGAGGGCCTGCTGCATGATCGGCTTGGCGACGTCGATCGGGATCGCGAAGCCAAGGCCCTGGGCGTTCGTGCTCACAGCGGTGTTGACGCCGATCACCTGGCCGGCGCTGTTGACCAGCGGCCCGCCCGAGTTACCCGGGTTGATGGCGGCATCGGTCTGGATCAGGTTGTAGAGCTGCTCGGCGCTCGTCTGCGACGCGTCCGACGCCGTGATGCGTCGACCGAGGCCCGAGACAACGCCGGTGGTCACGGTGTTCTCGTAGCCGAGCGGATTGCCGATGGCGATGGCGACCTGCCCCGGCTCGAGATGGGATGAGGTGCCGATCGCGGCCATCTGCAGATCCGTCGCGTCGATCTTGACGATGGCGAGGTCGGTCAGGGTATCGATCCCGTACACCTCGCCCGTGAACTGTTGCCCGTCGTTCAGCGTGATCCCGAGCTCCGAGGCGTCCTCGACGACGTGGCGATTCGTCAGGATCCAGCCTTCGGCGTCATAAATGAATCCTGAGCCGGTGCCGCTCGCCGACCCCAGCACGCCGCCACCGGACGACTGGATGGTCACGACCGCGGGCGTGACCTGGTCGACCGCCGCGATGACCGCGCTTGACTCATCGATGCGCACGTCGCTCACGTTGTTCGCGTCCGGGGTGGCTGCCACGTCGCCGGCGATCGGGGTTGCGGGCTCGCGGATCATGTTCGATACGGCGACCGCGGAGAGCGCGCCCGAGAGAATGCCGGCCACCAGCGCGATGGTGATGATGGGCAAGGCGCCGAGGCCTCGTCGCGGTGCCGGTGCGGTCGTGACCTGGGGCGCTCGGCTGCTCCAGGCCGGGGCCGCCTGCCAGCCCCCGTGGCGATCATCGGCGGCGGGCGGGTGGCCGTAACGCTGAACCTCGACCGGCTCGGTCGGATCGCGGTCGGTGGATCGGTTGGAATCGTTCGTCGTCATCGGTGTTGGTTCATCCTGAGGTACATGCTGCCCTGTCCGGGCGGGCACCACTCAATCTAAGGACTCCTGATTGCGTGCAGACGCCCTGTCGCGTGAAGTTTCGTTGACCTTCGCGGTCGGCCGCGGAAGCATGATGCGGAAGACGGTTCCCTCTCCGACGACGCTGGCGACCTCGATCTCACCCCCATGCATGTCAACGATCGAACGGACGATGGCCAGGCCCAACCCGCTCCCCGATGCGCGCGCGTCCCCCGTGTTCGTGCCGCGATAAAACCGCTCGAAGATCCGTGGCAGCTCGTTAACCTGGATGCCGGCGCCCGTGTCGTGGACCTCGATCGTCGCCTGCTCGTCACCCTCGGCGAGGCGCACCGACACTGCCCCGCCGGGCGTCGTGAACTTGATGGCGTTGCCGATCAGGTTCGTGAGCAGCTGAACCATCCGCTCGCGGTCGAAGCGCAGGTCCACGGAGTCCGCCGGCGCGAAGCTCTGGAGGCCGATACCGCGCGCCAGGGCAACTTCGGAAAGCGCCTGCACCACCGCCTGGATGGGGTCGCGCAGGTCACCCTCATGCATATCGAGCGGGAAGATGCCCGCATCGATCCTCGACAGGTCGAGCAGGTTCGTGCTGAGCCATTCGAGGCGACCGATCTGCTCCGCCGACCGGCCCAGAAACTCGACGCGGGTGGCCTCGTCAACCTGGCCGTCGCTCTGGAGCTCGGTATACATCTTGAGAGCAGCGATCGGCGTCCGAAGCTCATGGCTCACATCGGCGACAAACTCACGCAGCCGGTCACGGTCCGCCTCCAGCATGCGGAGCGTGCCCGCCAGCCGGTCCGCCATCACGTTGAACTGCGCCGAAAGCTCGTCCACCTCGAGCACTCCCGACGCGGTGGCACGCTCGTCGAGCTGGCCCTGCGCAACGCGGCCAGCAA
>JBBJNX010000126.1:0-6406 GCA_037721115.1 Candidatus Limnocylindria bacterium | reverse complement strand
GAGCGCTCCACGCGCCGCCGCTGCAGGTAGCGGTGCGGCGTCTCGCCGAAGACGGCGCGGAAGCTGCGAATGAAGTGCGCCTCGGAGATGTGGGCAACCTCGGCAACCGTGCGCACGTCGAGCGGCTCGGCGTAGGCGCGGTCCATGGCGTCGCGGGCGCGCAGGAGGCGCCGGTTCAGATCCTCGACTTCACGGCTCACGGTGCAACGCTACGCCATTCGGGGGGCGGCGACTCGCCGTAGGCGCGCTGGCCGCAGGCGGGCGTATCCTCGACGACTCGGAGGCACCATCGCACTGGCCGCTCGCCGACCCCGCCGGCGACCGGGTCTGCATCTGCGCGTGGCCCGACGGATCCACCCAGCGATGACCCATCTGATGAAAGGAGGAGGAATCCGACGGCAGCGACAGAGAAGGAGGCGCCCGAGTGACGCGGCGGAACACTGCCTTTGCCTTGCTCGCCGGGCTCGCCGTCCTCGTGCTCCTCTTCCCCGGAAGTGGAATCGATAGGCAACCCCCGGAGTGCTACTCGGTGTTCGGCTACATCGTGCCGTGCGAAGGTGGATGGGCAGTCGCTGCGGGCGCGGCGACGGCCGGGGTCGTTGCCTTGGTGCAATGGCTGAGAAGCCGCCGCAGGTGACCGTCTAGCGTTCGTCGCCGTACGGTCGCGTGATGATCTCGAGGTTGTGCCCGCTCGGGTCGTCGAAGTACAGGCCGCGGCCGCCATCGTGGGTGTTGTGCGTGCCCGGCTGGCTGTGGCCCGGATCGGCCCAGTAGGGAATGCCCCGCTCCTGGATCCGACCGAAAATCCGGTCGAAATCATCCTCGCCCGCGAGGAAGCAATAGTGCTGCGACGTGATCTCGCCCTCAACGTCGTAGAAGTCGAGCCCGACGTCGTTAGCCGTCTCGACCGCGAGGAATGGGCCCCATGCCGTCGCGGGCGGCAGCCCGAACAGGCTCGTGAGGAAGTCCGCCGAGATGCGCTTGTCCCTCGCATAGACGATGGTGTGGTTCAGCATGACCGCCATGGCATGTGCCTCCGTCGCTCTCTGTCCCGGCCTTGCAGCCCGATGCTAGAAGCACTCCAGGAATATGTCCACGACGATCCCGGGATGTCGCTCCAGCGATGAGTTCCGGAGTGCGGCGGCGGCGGCCCGCTCGGTGACGTCCCGTGCTTCGGTGATCACCCACGACCCGCCTTGGAGTAAGCCCGATCTTCACGTTCGTCACCGATGGAATCGAGAGCGCGATCGCGAAGGCCCGCGAGGCCGCGGGCGAGAAGCGCATCGGCGTGATGGGCGCGAACGTCCCCCAGCAGCTTCTCGCCGCCGGGCTCGTGGACGAGATCAGAGTCCACCTGGTCGAGCAGCGATCGATCTTGAGGCGGCGGCCGGAATTTGCCTTGGCGGTTGCGTGCCTCTGAGCGATCACGCGGTGCGTCAGATGCGCCACGGACACCGCGCGTATATACGGATACATGCCGCGGCCCAAAGCATGAAGTCCATTGCGGCGCGAAACACTAGGTACGGAACGGATCCGCACCGAGGACATGCAGCACGGCCGGAACTTCGGCGGTGTCGGATCGAGAGTCCATTCACCTGGCCGCCCGCTACGGACGCTCGAGTCGAGGGGCCTCCGACAGAAATCTTGACGTCGGATATAGCGCGGATATACTTTTCCGCATGTCCAAGGTCCTGGTCTCAATTCCCGAGGAACTACTGGAGCGCATCGATCGCGTGGCGCAGACGCGCGGGAGCAGCCGCAGTCGGTTCCTCCAGGAGGCAGCTCTCCACCACCTGGGCTCGCCCAACATCGAACGGCTGGACGCTGCTCTAGAACGCGGACGCGATGCCCTGGCAGGTGCTGGTGCCTTCGAGTCCGCCGAATTGATCCGCGCGCAGCGTCTCGCACACGATGCCGATGATCGACGTCGTTAGCGACGCTAGCGTCACGCTCAAGTGGTTCCACGCTGAAGGCGAGGAAGAGGTCGAGCCGGCGCGCGCTCTCCTGGACCACTACCGTGGCCAGCTGATCGCGCTTCATGTGCTCGATCTCACGCCCTACGAGGTGGGCAATGCCTTGCTGCGAAGGCGGGCAAAGATCGACGCCGACCGGGTTGCGATCGTGCTGGAAGCTCTCGCCGAGATCTGTCCGCAGATCGCGCCGAGCTCCGGCGAGCTGCGCGAGGCAGCCATCCTGGCCGAACGCCATGGGCTGACCCTGTACGACGCCGCCTACGCGGCCGTGGCACAATCTCGCGGTGCCACGCTGGCCACACTCGACCGGGCGCTGCTCAAGAGCGAGCTCGGGCAACGCCCCAGTGCCATCACGGGTGCCCTGACCGATGGCGATGCCTCCAGCGGGTAAGGCCAAATCGGTCTGTGGGCTGTTGACACTGCCACTACGACCGTGACCGATGATGCCGCCATGGAGGTCGTCGCAGCAACCGCAGAACGCTGGAACGATGTCGAGACGCTCCTCGGCGTCAGTGGCGAGGCGGGCTGCTGGTGCCAGGCATGGCGCGGCTTCGACGCCAAGGCCATCTCTGGCGGCAAGTCACGCGAGGAGCTGCTGCGCGCGCAAATGGAGGGCGGGCCGCCGTCACCCGGCTACCTCGCCTATCTCGATGACCTTCCCGTCGGCTGGGTCGGCGTCAGCATTCGCACCGAAACCCCGCGGCTCATCCAGTCGCGCACGATCCCGGCCATCGACGACCTCCCCGTCTGGTCGATCGGTTGCTTCCGCATCCGTCCCGGCCATCGACGCCGCGGCATCGCGAAGGCGCTGCTGGATGGTGTCATCGCCGATGCACGCCGCCTCGGCGCGCCGGGCGTCGAGGCCTACCCGATCGATCCGGAAGGACGTCGCGTCGAGGTCGGTGCGGGATTCGTGGGCATCGCCTCGATGTTCGACACTGTCGGATTTCGACGCGTCCTTCTGACCGATGCGCACAGCGGTCACCTTCCTCGCCACCTCGTGCGGCTCGACCTGTAGCGGACAGGCTGCAAACTTGGTTGCAGCCCGGCGTTGCAATGCAATCGCGCATGCAGTATGCTGCCGGGCACATGACCCTCCGAAGCGCGATTCAGGAGCATGACGGACGCTTGTCGGCAGCCGATCAGCGCCTGATCGCGGAGCTGCTCGGGAGCCCTGCTGAGGCGGCGTTCCTCTCGGCGGCGGAACTCGCGGCCAGAGGCGGCGTGCACCAGGCAGCGGCCACCCGGCTCGCCAAGAAGCTTGGGTACCGCGGCTATCCGCACCTCCGCTCGGATCTCCAATCCGAGCTGCTGGACAGCATCGGACCCGGAGAGCGCGTACGCCGACGCCTCGCCCACACGGACGGAGAAGGTGTGCTCGCGAGCATGGTCGCGGATGAGGTCGCTGCGCTGGCCGACCTGCCGTCCCAGGTGAGACAGGAGCATCTGGACACTGCGGCGCGACTCATCTCGTCGGCGAACCGGATCTTCCTGTTCGGCCATGGGCATGCCACCGCACTGGTGGACCTTCTTGCCCGTAGGCTCCGCCGATCTGGCCACCTTGCCGTCCCCCTGGTCGGATCACCTCGCGATCTGGCCGAGGAGGTGGCGCTTCTGGCCGCCGATGACCTGGTCGTGGCATTTGCGTTCCACCGGCGCCCGCCGGGCCTGCGGTCGGTCCTGCGACGTGCGGCCGACGGCGGCGCTCGCACCGTCCTTATTGCCGATGCGGTCGGTCCCCTCCTTAGGCCACAGCCCACCGTCCTGCTCGCCGCGCGGCGCGGCATCGAGACCGAGTTCCAGTCGTTGACTGTACCGATGGCGATCTGCAACGCCCTTGTCCTGACCTTGGCGCGCCTCGACCCGGGGTCGATGTCCGCCCTCGACCGTTTGACTGGCCTGATCGATGAGTTCGAATCCGAATGAAAGGGGTTCACCAACACATGAACAGCAAGAGACGAGGACTGGTACTGCTGGTCCCAGGCATGCTGCTGCTGGCCGCGTGCGGCCAGCAGGGCGCGGGTGAGTCCGCCGGGGAACCATCGGCCAGCGCGAACGCGCTCGACACCATGAGCATCGAAGAGCTCGTCGCGGCTGCCGAGGAAGAGGGCGAGGTGGTGGTCTACTCCTTCACAAGCCGAATCGAGGCTGTCGAGGAGGCGTTCGAGGCGGAGTACCCGGGCATCGATCTGGTCGGAAGCGACATCAGTTCCACCGAGCAAATCGCGCGACTCCAGGCCGAAGCGGATGCGGGCGTGGCCGAGGCAGACGTGGCGTACATCAGCGACGCGCCGGTGGTCTTTGGCGAACTGGTGCAGTCCGGCATCCTCCGCCCGTACGTTCCCACGGCGTTCACCGAGAGCGTTCCGGCGCGATATCAGGAGCCCCTCCTGGCCAACCGGCTCTCAACCAAAATCCTCATGTACAACGAGGAGACCTATCCTGATGGTTCACCGGTCAGCAACCTGTGGGAGCTGACCACCGAGGAGTGGACTGGCAAGGTTGTAATGGTGGACCCACTCGTGCGCGGTGACTACCTTGATCTCATGACCGAATTCGTGCTGCGGGCTGATGAGATGGCGGAGGCCTATGAAGCACTCAACGGCGAAGCCATCACCCTCGACGACGGCATCGACAACGCGGGCGAACAGTTCATTGCCGACCTGCTCGCCAACGACGCGGTCCTGGTCGACGACACGGACAACGTGAACGCCGCGATCGGCGCGCTGGGCCAAGACGACCCGCCTGTGGGATTCACCAGCTACTCGGATCGGCGAGACAACGAGGATGAGGGATGGGCACTCCAGGTGGCCGATGGCGTGGCGCCGGCGCCAGGCATTGCGTTCCCGGCCCTGCTCGGCGTCGTGGATGGGGGGCCGCACCCGGCGGCTGCCCGGTTGCTGATCCACTTCCTGATGGGGGACGACTCGGAGACGGGCGGCCCGGGCTTCGAGCCCTTCTACGTCGCCGGCGACTATCCGACTCGAACTGACATCACGCCGCCGGAGGACGCTCTGAGCCTCGAAGAGGTCGGTGCCTGGGAAATCGACCCAGTCGCGACCTTCGGAATTCGGCAGGACGTGGCCGACCTGATCCTGACCCTGCAGTAGGTCCCGCCATGAGCGCGTTAACCCCGGCGGCGGCATCGACGCCGGGGTTCCTTCTCTGGCGTCTGCGCCGGGCGCTCCGGCAGCCGGTAGTCGTCATCGGTCTCGGGGTGACGGCGGTACTGGGCATCCTCGTCGCGGTGCCGCTCGCAAGGCTGATCGGCGAAACGATCACGTTTGACGCAGGATCGCCCTGGACCGATGTCCTCGCCAGCCGTCTTTCGGAGAACCTGTTCTGGGGTCCGCTGGTTGCCACGCTCACGGTCGGGCTGGTCGTCGGCATCGCCTCCGTGGTACTGGGTGCGGGCATGGCCTGGTTGGTGGTCATGACCGATGCTCCGGGCCGGCGGCTCATCGGCTTCCTTGCCTCATTGCCATTTGTGCTGCCCAGCTTTGCGCTGGCGCTCGCGTGGGAGAGCGTCTTTCGTAACGACCGGGTCGGCGGGCGAGTGGGTCTGCTCTGGGAGATGGGAATCGCGGTCCCGGATTGGCTCAGCTGGGGACTCGTGCCGGTGTGCATCATTCTGACGGCGCACTACTTCAGCCTCGTCTTCCTGCTGGTCGCCGCCGCTCTCGCATCGGTCAATGCCGACCTGACGGAGGCGGCCGAGATGGCGGGTGCATCGCGAGGCCGGGTCGCGTTGGGCATCACGCTACCGGTGGTCATGCCGGCCGTCGTCGCGGGATTCCTGCTCGCCTTCGCCGAAGGTGTCAGCAACTTCGCGGTCCCCGCCCTGCTCGGCCTCCCCGTGCGCTTCCAGACGCTCTCGACGCGCCTCTACGGGTCGATTAGCACGGGCCAGACGGAGCGCGGCTTCGTGCTGGCGGTGCTGCTCATCGTCGTCGCCGGGCTCGTACTGTTCGCAGCTTCGCGCATGACCGGGAACCGACGCAGCTACGCGACGATCACCGGCAAGGGTGGTCGTCGGCGCACGCTGGCGCTCGGCTGCTGGCGCTGGCCTTTCGTAGCGATTGCGGCGGGAATCTGTCTCGCGACCACCGTCGCCCCCGCCCTCGTCCTGGCACTGTCGAGTCTCGCCCGTCGGAGCGGGCAGCTGACCGGTGAGCTGACGCTGCACTACTGGACTGGTGCCAGCGACCCATCGATCGCGCAGGGCACCGAGGGCGTGCTGCGCAATCCGCAGATCATTGACGCGGCAGTTACCACCCTCCTGCTCGGCGTCTCGGTCGCGGCGCTTTCGGCGCTGCTGGCCCTCGGCATTGGCTACGTCGTGGTGCGGGGGAAGGGCACGCTCCTCTCGCGCGGCGTGGAGCTGATGAGCTTCCTGCCGTTCCTGATTCCTGGCATCGCACTCGGGGCGACCT
>JBBJNX010000125.1:0-6426 GCA_037721115.1 Candidatus Limnocylindria bacterium | reverse complement strand
GCGACCATCGACGAAGTCCGCGAGCTGCTCGCCACTCCTCGCAAGATCCGCGACAACGCTCGCCACAACTACCTGATCGGTCAGAAGCAGCTTTCATACGGCCTGCTCCGTCGCAGGATTCGGTCGCTCCTGCGCGGACTGAACGGGGTGGTTGCCGTCGACTGACATACCCCACGGGTCCTTGAGGACTACGCCGTAAGCGCGTACACGCGTTCTCGGACTTCTTCCAAGTCAACCTCGGGCGTGGACGTGCCGCCGGTGATGCCGATCCGGGGCTTGCCCCGGAGCCAGTCGGCGTGTTCGGCGGCGAGCTCATCGGCATCGGCGACGTGGACGGTGTCCGGCAGGACCTCGCGGCATTTCACGGCCAGCTCCTTGGTGTTCGAGCTGTTCTTGCCGCCGACCACGATCATGGCGTCGACCTCCTTCGCCAGCACGACCGAGTCATCCTGGCGGGTCAGCGTGACGGGGCAGACGGTGTTGATGACCCGCAGGTCGTGGGCACGGCGCAGGCAGAACGCGGCGAACTCCTCCAGCTTGGTCGGCAGGATGGTTGACTGGCTCAGGACGCCGATCTTCTTGGTGCGCGGCACGCGCTCCCAGGTGGATCGGTCCATGTCGTCGACCACGACGTGCTTCTCACCCGCATACGAGCGAACGCCCTTGACCTCGGGATGGTCCTCGTGACCGATGATGCACACGGTGTAGCCAGCCTCCGCCAGGTCGCGGGCCGCCTTTTGTGATTGGAGGACCCAGGTGCAGGTGGCGTCGATTACCTCCAGGCTCTCCTTGCCCTGGACCTGCTCGAATTCGGACTTCGGGACGCCATGCGCGCGGATCACGAGCGTGCCCCCCTCGACCTGGTCAGCGAGATCGGCGGTGCGGATGCCGCGGTCACTGAGGTCGGCCTTGATGCCGGGGTTATGCACCAGCTGGCCGAGCGTGGTGACGTCCTTGCCCTCGGTTCGTGCGTGCTTGGCCTTGTCGATCGCCAGCCGCACGCCGTAGCAGAAGCCGGCGCGCTCCGCGATACGAACGTCAGGTCGTGTTGCCATTGTCATCACATTCATTCTATTAGGGATACGTCGCAAGGTCCGATCCGAGTCAACTCCTCGGTCGCTGGTCCGGCGGCAGGAGCGCGGCGATCTCGCTCGAGATTCGAGCGGTTCCGGCTGCGAGGGCCGTGCGGTCCAATCGCCCGGTGGGCACATGGGCAAGCGTGAACGGCTCGCCGATGCGGATCCTGATGCGCGTGGGATGCGGCCAGCGCGCCCTGCCCGGAAAGATGCGCTGCGTGCCCGCGATGCCGACCGGAAGAAGCAGTGCGCCCGAGCGCATGGCAAGGAATGCGGCCCCGGGCAGAACGGCCTTGAGGTGACCATCACGAGAACGGGTGCCTTCCACGAAGAGCCCGATGGGGCGCCCATCGGCCACATACTCGAGCAGGAGGCGTTGTGCGGTGCGGTCGCCCTCTCCACGCCTGACGAACACCACGGCCGACTTGGTCGCCAACCATCCCAGAATCGGCCATCCGCGCATCTCGATCTTGGCCATGAAGTGAATCACCCGACCAACCCGGGTGCCGGCCGCCCATCCCACGAGCGGCGGATCCAGGTTGGAACAATGATTCGCGACGAGGATGAACGCGCCGACGCGCGGCACGTGCTCCGTGCCCACGACCCGAGCTCCGTACAGGACACGACCCAGCCAACCCACGATGGATGCCGCAGGGTGGAAGAACCAACGACGGCTATGCACCGATGACCTCCAGTCTCGCCCCAATGGCTGCGACGCAGGCGTCCACGTCGAGCTCGCCGGTATCCAGGACGAGCGCACCGGCCGGTACGCGCAGCGGCGCGACCTCGCGCCCGGAATCGGCAGCATCGCGACTCCGGATCTCCTCGAGGTAGGCCTCGATCCGGTCTGGGCGAGCCATCTCGGTCGCCCGGCGTTCGGCGCGTACCCGCGCTTCTGCGGTGAGATAGACCTTCAGCGTCGCATCAGGCAGCACGATGCTTCCGATATCCCGGCCGACCATCACGACATCGTCACCCCACGCGGAAGCACGCTGGACACCCAGCATTGCGTCGCGCACCTCGGCATGACGGCTCACTGCGCTCACGGCCCGTTCGACCATCGGCGCGCGAACTTCCAACGTGACGTCGCGGCCGTCGAGCAGGACCGTCTCGAGCCGATCCGTCAGGCCGGGAGCCGGACGCGCAACCTCGATCGGGCAGGTCATCGCCAGCATCCCGAGCGCTTCGCCGTCATCGAGATCCACCGTGCGCTCCAGCGCGGCGAGGGTGAGCGCGCGGTACATCAGCCCGGTGTCGACGAATCGAGCGTGGATTCGCAGCGAGAGGGCATGTCCGACCGTGCTCTTCCCGGCACCCGACGGCCCATCAATAGCGACCGCGACCGTCATTTTCTGCGCTCCCCCGCCAGGGCCGCAACCTCGACGGGACGCAGATAGCGCCACTGTCCCGAGCGGAGCCCGCTGATCCGCAGCGTCCCGACCCGCGTTCGTACCAGGCGCTCGACGCGCGAGTCCACTGCCCTGAAAAGTCGTCGGACCTCCCGTTTTCGCCCTTCACCGATCCGGACCTGCAGCCAGGCGCCCGCCTCTTCGCGGTCTCGCTCCACCTCCGGTGGTGGCAACGCAAAACGTGCATCAAGAAGCCGGGCCGGTCCATCCTCCAGCACGACGCCGTCCCGCAGCTGCTGCATCACGCCGCGCGTCGGCGCAGGGCTGACGAGCGCCGCGTATTCGCGCTCGTTGCCGAAGCGCGGATGAACCACGCGGTTCGCCCACTCCCCGTCGTTGGTGAGGATCATGAGGCCTTCCGACTCGACATCCAGGCGGCCGGCCGGCCACAGACGCTCGTCCCCGACATCGACCAACCCCACGACCGACCGCCGGCCGCGCTCGTCGAATGCCGAGCTGAGAAATCCCGGGGGCTTGTGGACCGCCAGGTGGATGGCCCGCGTCGCCGGTCGGAGCAGGGTTCCGTCGACCTCGATTCGATCGACGGCGGGATCGGCAGATGCCCCCAGCTGAGCCACCGTGCCATTGACGCGAACGCGGCCGTCGGCAACGAGCTGCTCGGCACGCCGGCGCGACGCGAGTCCCGCGCGGGCCATGATCTTCTGGAGCCGCTCATTCGCCATCGGTGCCCGATGTCGGTTCGGTCAGGGCCGTCAGCTTCGCCGCATCGCTCGACAGCGGAGGCAGATCGTCGATGGAAAGCAGGCCGAAACGCTCGAGGAACGTGAAGGTGGTCCCGAACAGCACCGGGCGTCCGGGCGTGTCCCGGCGCCCCACCTCGACCACAAGCCGCCGATGAAGGAGCGAGCGCATCACGTAGTCAGAGTCAACCCCGCGGACGCGCTCGACATCGCCCCGGGTGCACGGCTGCCGGTACGCCACCACGGCCAGTGCTTCGAGCGCGGCCGGCGAGACGCGGGCCTCCTCGCGCGCCGCGTAGGTAGCCAAGCGCGCGCCGACCGCGGGAGCGGTGACGAGCTGCCACGCATCATCGTGGTGCTGGAGCCGAATCCCTCGCTCGGTCTCGTCCAACAGTTCGGCGAGCGACGACAGCGCGGCCTCGGCCTGGAGGCGCGGGACACTGGACAGCTCACCGAGCTCCGTCGAGCTCAACGGACGTTCCGCGATGAACAGGACCGCCTCATAGAATGCCTCCAGATCGACGGGCATCTCCACATCGCTCATGTGCCGGAGTCCGGAGGCGACTCCACGACGATCGGCCCGAACAGCTCGTCCTGGCGCGCCGTCACCTGGCGACGCCGCACAAGCTCGAGCGTGGCGAGGAACGTCACCGCAGCCTCCGTCCGCGAGTGGCACTGAGCCAGAATCGACTGGAGCACGACCCGACCGCTCCGCGAGAGAGCCTTCCGCAACACGCCGATCTGCTGGCCGATCGTGATCTCGCGCGCGATGATCTCGGGCGGTGGCGCCACGGGCTCCGGGACGGCCGTTAATCGCGCAAGCGCAGCAACCAGAACCGCGACCGGCATCGGGTCCGAGGGTGCCTCGGGAAGGTCAGATTCGCGCGGCTCGCGACGCATGAGCGGCTCGATGCCATCTCGCGCACCCAGGCGGACGGCCGCGTCGCGCAGGGCGCGGTACTCGAGCAGTCGACGCCGCAGCTCGTCCTCGTCCGGCTCGTCTGTCCCATCTGGCAGTGGCGGGAGCGGCTCGGCGGGGAGCATGCGCTTCGACTTCAGGTAGATCAGGTGCGCGGCGGTCGCCACAAATTCCGAGAGGTTCGCCGCATCGACCGGATGTCGGGTCAGGTGCTCGACATAGGCATCAGCCACATCGGCCAGCGGGACGGTCAGGACGTCGAGCTGGCGCGACTCGATGAGGTGGAGCAGCAGCTGCAGCGGTCCCTCGAAGACGGGCAGGGCAAGTGTGAACTCGACATCGCCGACCGGCACCGCAATGGCGGCATCGGCCTCGACCAGGATCGGCTGCACCCCGTCAGCTTGCGTCATCGGCCGAGGTCAGGGCTCGGAGGAGCTGCACGTCTGCATCGGCAACGTCGCCCCGGATGAACGCCCCCACCCGGTGGTCGCAGCCGGCCCAGCTGGCAAGTGCCGCCGACATCGGCGCATGGTGGAGGTAGAGGTGAAACGGGTGGCGCCACGACGTGGTGTCGGGACTCGCGAGGCGTCGAAGCGCCGAAGGTGCGACTGCCTCGAGCAGAACTCCCGCGACGCGATGCCAGAGTCGCATCCGATGACCTTTGCCAGCGTCGTGGAGCAGCGCGGCCACGAGCAGGTCACGGTCGTCGAAGCCCATGCCGACCAGTCTGCCGACAACGTCGAGAGCGTGACGGCGGTCGGCCACCGGCATGGACTCGAACAGGGCCACACCCGAATCGGGGAGGAGGCGGCGAACGAGCGCTGTTTCCTGCGCATCCACCCGCGCCCGCACGTGAGCGACGAACTGCCCGACCCTATGCACCGATCAGGACCCGGGTGATGGGAGCGGCCAGGCCCAGGATCATGCGCAGCGGGCTGCCCGGGATGAAGATCAGCAGGAGAAGCACGATCACCCCGTACGGCGCGTACTGCTGGACGATCAGCGCCTGTCGAGACGGCAGGTACGCGAGCGCCACGTTGTAGCCGTCGAGAGGTGGAATCGGGATCAGGTTGAAGATGGCGAGGAGGATGTTGAGCTGCACGATGAGCGCGACAAGATTCAGAGCGAAGCCATTGGAGACCCCGGAGAGGTCCATGACGCGGAAGACAACCGCGAAGACAGTGGCAACGACCACGTTCGCAATCGGTCCCGCGAAGGCGACGAGCGCCATGGAACGGCGTCCGCCGCGCAGCGCGGCCGGGTTCACCATCACCGGTTTCGCCCACCCGAACCCCGCCACGACCAGCATGAGCGCGCCGATCGGATCGACGTGCGCAATGGGGTTGAGCGTCAGGCGACCCATGGCCCGGGGCCGGCGATCCCCCAGGTTATCGGCGACCAGGGCGTGGCTGAACTCGTGGAAGGTCAGGCCCACGAGCAGCGCGACCGCGCCGGCGATCAGACGCTCGAGGGAGAGGTCGCCGAAGCCCATCTACGTTAGCCGCGGCAGCAGGTCACCCAGAAGCGTCACCAGGGCGGTGGCACCCACGCGGCCCATCTCGATCACCTCTTCGTGCGTGGCACCAATCTCGACGTCCTCGGTCGCCTTGTTGGTGATGAGACTGAACCCGAGGACGCGTCGGTCCGCATGACGCGCAGCGATCGTCTCGTGGGCCGTGCTCATGCCCACGGCATCGCCGCCAATGGCGCGGAGCATTCGCATCTCGGCGCGCGTCTCGTAGGCCGGACCCGACAGCATCACGTACACCCCCTCGCGCAACGTCACGCCCGTGCGCTCCCCCGCCTCACGGGCTGCACGGCGCATGGACGCATCGTACGCGTCGGTCATTGGCGGGAAGCGTGGGCCGAAACGGTCCAGGTTCGGTCCGAGAAGCGGATTCTCCCCGGACAGGTTGAGATGGTCGGCAATGAGCATGATGTCGCCCGGCTCAAAGTCAGGATTGAGCCCTCCGGCGGCATTGGTGAGCACGACCGTTTCGACTCCCAGCGCGAGCACGGCGCGCAGAAGCATCGTGGCCTCACGGTGTGAATAGCCCTCGTACGGGTGCGCGCGACCACTGAGGATGACCGCCGGGATTCCGCGCACGGCGCCGGCGATGAGCTCGCCCGCATGACCCTCCACGGTGGAGCCCGGAACATTGGGGATGTCCCGATAGGACAGGCGCACTCGAGGCTCGGCATCGAGCAGGTCGACCACCCCGCCGAGCCCGGAACCCAGAACGAGCGCGAGCCGGGGGCTGGCCAACGCCGGCTCGTCCGCGAGGCGACGCCGCACGACATCGGTGGCTTCCGCGATCTGC
>JBBJNX010000124.1:0-6491 GCA_037721115.1 Candidatus Limnocylindria bacterium | reverse complement strand
GGGCTATTACACGAACCGGCTCCGCCTTGCCGCCGCGGCCGGGGTTGGTGCCGCGGCCCGTTCCATCAGCGGCGCATCGCTCATCTCGCCTCTTCCCGCTCGGAAGGCGACGAGGAGGACGGCCCCGTCCCGTTGCCGTCGGCCGGGCTCTCGACATCGATGCCGATGGTCTCGCTCACCGCACCTCCCAGGCGTTCGGCCAGCCCCGAGATGGCACCGAGCGGGCCGCGCACGCGGTCAGCAGAGGCGGGTTGACCATCATCGACGGCCGCCACCGGTAGGAGGCGCAGCAGGCGTGACAGGCTCGCACGCAGGTCTGAACGCGCCACGACGGCGTCGATGAAGCCATGGGCAAGGAGAAACTCCGCGCTCTGGAAGCCGTCGGGCATCTCTTCACCGACCGTGTCGGACGCGACACGTGCTCCGGCGAACCCGATGAGCGCCCTCGGCTCGGCCAGGATGACATCGCCCAGACTGGCAAAGCTGGCCAGCACGCCGCCCAGGGTCGGATCGGTCAGCACGGCGATGAACGGCACGCCGGCCGCATCCATGCGCACCAGTGGCGCGGTCGTCTTGGCCAGCTGCATGAGCGCCAGCGTGCCCTCCTGCATTCGTGCCCCGCCCGATGCGCTGACCACGATGGCCGGGATCCTATCGGCAAGCGCCGTCTCGAAGCAGCGCGCGAGCTTTTCTCCGACCACGCTGCCCATGCTGCCACCCATGAATCGAAAGTCGAAGATGCCGATGGCGACGCGATGGCCGTCGATAGCGCCGATTCCCCACACGACGGCGTCACGCAGCCCTGTCTTGAGCCGGGACGCTTCCAAGCGATCGGTGTATGGGCAGTCGTCGTGGAATCCGAGCCTGTCGACCGACTCGAGGCCCGCATCGCGCTCCTCAAAGCTTCCGGGATCCAGCAGGAGGTCGATGCGCTCCCCCACCGACATCCGAAAGTGATATCCGCACGACGGGCACAGACGCTGGTTGCGCTCCAGCTGCTTGTTGAAGACCTGCGCGTCGCAGGTGGGACACTTCGTCCAGGCATCCGACGGCGCTGCACGACGGCTGAACGGGAACTTGATCGGCAATCGACTCCCTCTCGTCGTGCTATCGATGCAGGAGCCGATGCGCGCCCGAGGCGCGGCGGCTATTGCGCCAGACGGCATAGGCGGTGACTCCGACGCCGACCGCCGATCCGACCGCGCCGGTGACGATCAGTCGGCCGGGGTGCCGGAGCGCCCAGGCCAATGGATCGCCTGCGGGCTCTGCGGCCAGGCGCATGCCGAGACGCGCCTCGAACCGTGCGGCGGCTGGAGGCGCGACGAGCCTCATTCGAAGGTGGCTCGCAAGCTCGATAAGCGGGCGCTCATGAGCGTCGACACCACCATCCGCCGCGGCGATCCGTGGGGAATGTCCGTCGAGGATGCTGTCGACCGCGCGGTCGAGGCGCTCGACGGCGGACGGGGCCTTGCTCATCACGCTCCTGCTAACACCGCGAAGTGCGCAACGTTACACGGCTATCTCGCTGGCCGGGATCACAGCGGGCCAACAGAACCAATATCGGGCCCGGTGTCAGTCCGAGCGGGATGTTCCCAGCAGCGTGGCGAGGTCGCGCAGGGCTCGGTGTTGAAGCACACGGACGGCTCCCTCGCTGCGGCGGAGGACGACACCGATCTCACGAGCCGTGAGCCCATCGACGAACCGCAGCACCACAACTTGCCGTCGATCCTCGGACAGCGTCCCGAGCGCCGCTCGCAACCGGCGCGTGTCGTCCGCAAGCGTCGCGAGCCGAGCCGGATCGAAGCCGGTCGCCGGCTCCCGGACGAGGTCCAGTGGATCGGTCCGCTGGCGACTCCGCGTTCGCAGCGCGTTCGCAAGCTGGTTGTGCGCGATTCGAAAGAGCCAGGAGCGAAAGGTCGCCCCTTCATCGCGGAAGCGGTCGATGGCCCCCAGCGCCGCGAGAAAGGTGCGCTCCGTCGCGTCTTCAGCGTCATGGTGGTCGCCGAGCAGGTAGAAGCAGTAGCCGTACACCGGATCCAGGTACCGGCGATAAAGGATGCCGAATGCCGCACGATCCACCTGTGCGGCACGAACGTCCTCGAGGTCGCCGTCGACGAGACGAGTTCCCTCGGACGATGGATTAGCGCTCATGTCGGCGCAGCGGCGCGAAGGCGAACCACCTCGCCGCTCGTCAGGGCGACGCGACCGGCCGTCGTTTCGATCACCAGGGCGCCGAGGTCGTCGATCTCGATGGCCAGTCCTTCGACGCGCCCGGTCGCGGTCTCGACGCCGACGGTCGTCCCCAGCGTCGCACACGCCTGCCGATACCGCGGCAGCGGAGAGAGGCCCGCCTCGATCGCCAGCAGCTCCGCGTCGAGTGCGTCAAGGAGGTCACCCAACAGGTCCGCGCGGTCGATGACGACACCGGCGAGCTCAGCGAGGGAGGTGGCGCCCACAGCGATCTCGCTCGGCATTTCGAGCCGCGGCCAGTTGACATTGATCCCGAGGCCGATGACGGCCGTCGTGACGCTGGCATCGTCGATCGTGGTCTCGAGAAGCAGACCTCCTACCTTCGCGCCCTCGTTCGATACGAGGTCGTTCGGCCACTTCAATGCCAATGGGGCGAACGCCGCGCAGCCACTGCGCGCGCCGAGCGCGGCTGCCATCCCGAGCTGCCACGCATTGGCCGCAGCGACACGCGGCCGAACGGCAACGCTCAGCATCAGGTTCCGTCCCGCGGGTGAAAGCCACGTCCGACCCCGACGACCGCGGCCGGCCGTCTGCTCCTCGGCGACGATCGCTCGACCCTCGGCATGCGGCTCGTCGAGCAGCTCGCGCGCACGGTCGTTCGTCGAGCCGATCGTGGCGTGCGCCTCCACGCCACGGCCAATCCGTCGCCGCGGCCGATCCGCGCGCTGCCACTGGGTCATGGCCCCACCATACCGTCTCGGAGGCACGGAATTGACCGCTTGGTTACGGTACACTCGCGGTCGAAATGCGCCAGACCCTCGATGCTCAAGATGCCTCGCCACGCCCGCTGCGCGAGCGAGTCTTCAGTGGCATCCAGCCGTCGGGGGCCTCGCACCTGGGGAACTACCTCGGGGCGCAGGTGAACTACGTGGCCATGCAGGATGCGTTCGAGACGATCTACGGGATCGTCGACTACCACGCCCTGACGACCGTCCACGACGGCGCCGAGCTTCGCCGGCTGACGCACGAGATGGTGCTCGACCTGCTCGCCGTCGGCCTCGATCCGAAGCGCTGCGCCCTCATCCGCCAATCCGACCTGCCCGAGCACGCCGAGCTGGCCTGGATCTTTAACACCGTCGTGCCGGTCAGCTGGGTCGAACGCACGCCGACCTACAAGGAGAAACGCCAGCAGGGCATCGAGAACAGCATGGGACTGCTCGACTACCCGGTGCTCCAGGCGGCGGACATCGTCATCTACAAGGCGACGCGTGTCCCGGTGGGCAAGGACCAGGCAGCGCACCTGGAGTTATCGCGCGAGATCGTGCGGGCATTCAATCGCCGATACGGCCCGATCTTTCCCGAGCCGGAGCCGGTCTTCACCGAGGTGCCGGTCGTTCTCGGCACCGACGGTGCCACCAAGATGAGCAAGAGCGCCAGAAACACGATCCCGATCTTCGCCGAGCCCGACGAGATCAGGCGCCTGGTGATGGGCATGGTCACCGATCCGCAGCGCATCAAGCGCACGGACCCGGGACGGCCACAGGTCTGCAACGTCTGTCAGCTGCATCGCTTCTTCGGGGAGGACTACCTCCAGATCCAGGACGGTGAACGCACGGCACGCACCGGCTGCGTGGACACCAAGCAGCTCCTCGCCGAACGGATCATCGAGTTCTTCAGGCCGATGCGCGAGGAGCGTGTCCGCCTGGCGGCCGATGCCGCGGTCGTGGAGGAAACGCTGGCGGCCGGGCGTGCGAAGGTGCGTCCCATCCTGGAGGCGACGACGGCCGAGGTCCGCCGAGCGGTGGGCATCGGCCCACGCCGGGCTCAGTGAGGTGACCGGTCCGGTCTCGGGCATCGGTCCTCGCGAGCGGTGGTGGCTCGTGCTGTTTCTCGCCCTGGGCAGCGTCTATTTCGGCTTCCTGGTCACCGAGCGCGTGCTCGAGCTGCTCGGTGGCCTCGGCACCATCCTGCTCATCCTGTTCCTGGCCTGGCTGCTCGCCTTCGTGATGTCCAGCCTGGTGGCCGGACTCGGGGAGCGCATCGATCTACCGCGCCCGGTGATCGTCGTGGGCAGCTACCTCCTTGCGCTGGTCGTGTTCGGATTCGTCGTCTTCTATACGGGCGCTGCGATCACCCAGCAGGTGGCCGACCTCGCCCGAAACTATCCCGATACGGAGCGCGACATCCTCCGGGTGCTGGCGGACTGGGAGCGAGGGCTTCAGTTCGGCCGCCTGCAAATCGATCTGACCGAGCTCTACGCCGGCGCCGTTACCGGCTTGGAGCAGATCGGCAGCGATATTGTCGAGCAGGCCCAGGCGATTGCCGGCGTGACGATCGCCACCCTGGGCTCGTTGCTGCTCATCATCGTCATCTCGCTGTACATGCTCATGGACTCCGCCCGCATTCTGCCGCGCCTGCGGGCCGCGGTGCCACGTCGCTACCGGGACGAGGCTGATCTGTTCGAGCGCAGCATCGTTCGCGCCTTCGGTGGCTTCCTGCGCGCGCAGCTGATCCTGGCCGTGATGCAGGCTCTGCTCGTTGCGGTCGTCGGCACGGTGTTCGGCATCCCGTATTTGTTCCTGTGGGGCACCATCAGCGCCCTGGCCATGCTGATCCCATTCTTTGGGCCGCCGCTCGCCCTCCTCCCGCCCGTCGCGGGCGCCGTCCTCTTTGCCGGCAGCGCCGCAATCCCGGTCACGATCATCCTGTTCGTGGTCCAGACCGTGATCGTCAACTGGCTCCAGCCGCGGCTGATGCGCGGCGCCCTGGGCCTGCACCCGATCCTCGTCCTGGTCGGGCTCCTGCTCGGCGCCCAGGTGGCGGGCGTGTGGGGCGCGCTCTTTGGTATTCCCATCATCGCGGTGCTCTGGGTCTTCATCAGCTACGCGGTCTTCCGCACCGTCCCCAACGCGGCGCTTCCCGAGACCGAGCGCCTCTCCGACGTCGGCGAGCACGTTATGGTGAGTGTCGCCAGGGAGCAGGTCGGGGATGAGACCCACCCTCACATTCACGTGACCCGGACGCGACGCCCCGACGGCAGCGAGCAGGTGGAGCTGAAGATGACGGACCGCGAGACGGACGAGGGTCCGCGGCCAAGCGGAGCCGAGGGCTAGACCGAAGCGCCTGCCGGCTTGCGCACCTCGAGCGGTGTCACCTCTTCGGCGAAGTGGCATGCGCTCAGATGGCCACCGCCAATGTCACGCAGCGGGGGCTCCTCGACCTTGCAGATCTCCTGTGCCATCGGGCACCTGGTATGGAACCGACAACCCGACGGTGGGTTTGCCGGGGATGGCAGATCGCCCTTGAGCACGATCCGCTCGCGCCGGATCGTCGGATCCGGAACCGGGATGGCCGACAGCAGGGCCTTGGTGTACGGGTGCCCCGGGCTGTGGTACAGCTCATCCGCATCCGAGAGCTCCACGAGCTTACCGAGGTACATGACCCCGACCCTGGTCGAGAGATGCTTCACCACGGCCAGGTTATGGGCGATGAACAGGTAGGTCAGCTGAAACTCGTCCTGGAGATCGCTCAGCAGGTTGAGCACCTGCGATTGGATCGACACGTCGAGTGCGCTGACCGGCTCGTCGCACACGATGAACTTCGGACGCAGCGCCAGAGCGCGCGCAATGCCAATCCGCTGGCGCTGACCACCGCTGAACTCGTGTGGATAGCGGTGGATGTGCTGTTGATTGAGCCCGACCCGCTTGAGCAGGTCGCGAACCGCAGCCTCGCGCTCCTTCTTGTTCGTCATGCCGTGCACGTAAAGGCCCTCGCCCACGACCTCGCCGACGCTCATGCGCGGATTCAGGCTGGCGTACGGGTCCTGGAACACGACCTGGATGTCACGCCGGGCGGCCTTCATCTCGCGGGCGCCAAGATCGAAGAGGGACGTACCCTCGAATGTGACCTTGCCCGATGTCGGCGGAATGAGGCGCAGGATGACCTTGCCGAGGGTCGTCTTGCCGCAGCCCGACTCGCCAACGAGGCCGAGTGTCTCCCCCTCGTTCACGCTGAAGCTGACACCATCGACGGCACGCACGGCTCCCAGCTTACTGATGCCGAGCAGTCCGCCACGGATTTCGAAATGCTTGACGAGGTCGTTGACCTCCAGCAGCGGCCCGCGGCTCGAGCCTCCTCGGGCGGTCATGCGCTGTTCGCTCGTCTGGCCGCCGCTCACCGCACTGCCTGCGGTTGCCGGTGACGTCCCGGCCGTCCGGTTCTCGATCATCGCGCTTCCACCGTGAGCGCATCGGCCGCTTGTTCCGCCTCTGGGCCTTGCGCCTCGGCGCCAACCGCCGGCG
>JBBJNX010000123.1:0-6497 GCA_037721115.1 Candidatus Limnocylindria bacterium | reverse complement strand
TCGAACAGGGCGTCGTCGCTGAGCTCTTTAACGGCGGCGAGATCGTTCAGGGCAGCGTGGCTCCGGACGTCGGCAGAGGCAACCAGATCGGCGTCTCGTTCAGCCTGACCGATTCCGGCAGCGATACCTGGTGCCAGTTCACGACCGCCAGTGTCGGCCGTCCCGGACCGATCGCGCTCGACGGCCGGGTGATCACCACGCCGGATATTCAGCAGCCGATCTGCGCGGGCACGACGATCATCACGATCGGCACGGCGACGCCCGAGAACGAGATTGAGCGGACCAGCCTGTTCAACACGCTTCGCTTCGGCGCCCTGCCCGTCTCGCTCAACGAGATCGGCTTCGACGACGTTGATCCTACCCTCGGGGCAAACTTCCTCGTCCAGGCCCTGATCGCGGGTGGCGTCGGCCTCTTGCTGGTGATGCTCTTCATGGTCGCCTACTACCGGCTGCCCGGACTGCTCGCCGCCATTGCGCTCGTCTTCTATACGCTCGTCATTTACGCCATCTTCCGCCTCATCGGCGTGACGCTGACGCTCGCCGGCGTTGCCGCCTTCATTCTCAGCATCGGTATGGCCGTCGACGCCAACATCCTCATCTTCGAGCGCATGAAAGAGGAGATCCGAGCCGGTAAGACCCTCGGACCTGCCATCGAGGCAGGCTTCAACCGCGCCTGGTCGAGCATCCTCGACTCGAATGTGGCATCCATTCTCGTCGCCGGCTGGCTCTACTGGCAGGGCACGACCGTCGTCAAGGGTTTTGCGCTCGTGCTCATCATTGGTGTGCTGGTCAGCATGTTCAGCGCCGTCACGGTGACGCGCACGCTGCTCCGCTTCGTGACCCGAACCAGCTGGGGCCGCCGCCTCGAGCTGTACCACGTGGAGCGCTGAGCAAATGTATGACATCGTCGGCAAGCGCAACCTGTGGTTCGTCATCAGCGCGATCCTCACCATTCCCGGGCTGCTATTCATTTTCCTCGGCGGCCTCCGGCCATCGATTGACTTCACCGGTGGCACGGAGTGGGAGGTCCGCTACGCCGATGAGCCGACCGCCGCCGAGATGACCGCGACGCTCGCCGAGCTCGGCTACGAGGACGCGCTCGTCACGCAATTGCCGGACGGCGTCGTTCGCATTCGCACGGAGCCGATCGACCTCATCCCCGCCGAGACGCCCGCACCATCTGCATCTGCGTCGATCGAGCCATCGGCCAGCGCCGAGCCATCGGTGAGCGCCGAGCCATCCGCCAGCGCTGAGCCATCGGCCAGCGCTGAGCCCTCGGCGTCCATCGAGCCATCCGCCAGCGCCGAGCCGTCGGCGTCGGGATCCGTGAGTCCATCCGCGGAGCCCTCACCCGGCCCGATCGCCGAGGGGACCGAGTTCGCGAATCTACAGGAGGAGCTCGAGGGCATCTTCGGGCCCGGCGATCCACAGAGCCTGCGGACCGTCGGACCCATCATCGGTGCCGAGCTGATCCGAACCTCGGCGATCCTGATCATCATCGGCGAGCTGTTTCTCCTTGGTTACCTGTGGATGCGCTTCGGGTTCCGTTTCGGCACCGCGGCGATCGTCGCGTTGCTCCATGACGTCATCCTGGTGGTCGGCACGTTCGCCATCCTTGGCTTCTTCTTTAACGTCGAGTTCGACGCGCTCTTCGTCACCGCGTTGCTCACGATCATCGCGTTCAGCGTGCACGACACGATCGTCGTGTTCGACCGCATCCGTGAGAATCGGATTCGTCACGCCGGCGAGTCGTTCGGCGCCATCGTCAACCACTCCATTCTCCAGACGATGAGCCGCTCGATCATCACGTCGATCACCGTGGCGGTCACGCTCGGTGCGCTCGTGCTGCTCGGTCCTCCGACCATTCGCACGTTCGGCCTCGCGCTGCTCCTCGGCGTCGTCAGCGGGACGTACTCGTCGATCTTCAACGCGGCGCAGATCCTGGTCGCCTGGAACGAGTGGGACGCCCGCCGACGGTCACGCAGCGGCGTGGCCAAGCCGGTCCGCAGCGCCTCTCGCTGAGCCGATAACCGAACGGTAAGCCGCGGAAAATCCACCGCGACTACCATGGCCGGGTGATTGCTCCCCGCCTGGAATGGCTGCTTCCGGCCCCCGTGGCTGAGCCTCCCGCGTTTGTAGGCTTCGGCCGCCCGGTCGCCACCCTCCTCGCTCGTCGCGGCTTCCGCGATGACACGGATCTCCAGGCCTTTCTCCAGGCCGGCGCTGGCGCCCTGCACGACCTGTCGCACATGGCCGATGCGGACCGCGCGCTGGACCGGATCGACGCCGCTCTTGCATCTGGCGAGCGAATCGCGATCTGGGGCGACTATGACGCCGATGGGATGACCGCGATCGTCGTCTGGGTCACCGCGCTCCGTCGACTGGGGGCCGACCCCATCCGATACGTCCCTTCCCGGCTGGCCGAGGGTTATGGGCTGTCGGAGAGCGGGCTCCGCCAGTTGGCCGATGCCGGTGTGCGCCTCGTCATCACCTGCGACTGCGGTGTGAGCAATGCAGACGAGGTCGAGGTCGCGCGTTCGCTGGGACTCGACGTCGTCATCACCGACCACCATCTCCCACCGCCGGTCCTGCCGCGCGCCGTCGCGGTGGTCGATCCGCACCGGCCCGACTGCGCCTATCCGGACGTGGATCTCACCGGTGCCGGACTGTCGTACAAGCTCGCGGCCGCGCTGCTCGCCCGCCATGGACTTCCGACCGATGGCCTGGCGGCGGTTGCCGCGATCGGCACGGTTGCCGATATGGCGCCGATGACCGGTGAGAGTCGTGCCATCGTCAGGCTCGGGCTCGATGAGCTGGCATCAACGTCGCACGCCGGGCTGCGGGCACTCCTGACCCGTTCCTGCGAAGCCCCCGGGCAGCCGACCGCCCGTGACCTGGCGTTCGCCGTCATCCCGCGCATCAACGCGGCCGGGCGGATTGCCGATGCGGAGCTTGCGATGTCGCTGCTCCTCGAAACTGATCCTGCACGGGCCGATGCGATCGCGGGCGAGCTGGAGATCGTTCACGAACGACGGCGCGAGATGACCACCGTGGCGATCGACGCCGCTCGTCTGCTGGCTGCCGCGCTCCCGGGTGACTCGCCGCTGGTCGTGCGGGATGACGCCTGGGTCCCGGGCCTGCTCGGGCTGGTCGCCGGCCGTCTCGCGGATGAGCTGGCGCGTCCCGTGGCAGCGGTGGCCCTCGTCGGCGACGAGGTGCGTGGCTCGGTGCGCGCGCCCGTCGACTTCCACGTGGGCGCGGCTCTCGAAGCATGTGGTGAGCACCTGACGAAGCGCGGCGGCCACGCGGCGGCCGGTGGATTCAGCCTGCTGCCGACGGACTGGGATGCCTTCGCGACGACCTTCGGGAAACTCGCGCGACCGCTCGGTGCGGGACCCGGCGCCGAGGTGCAGCCGCTCGGCCGGCAGACGATCGACCTCGTCCTGCCCGCGCGTTTCCTCGATTGGGAGCTGGCCGACCAGCTGACCCGGCTGGCTCCCTACGGTCCCGGTCATCTCGAGCCGGTCATCGCCGTCACCGGGCTGCGCGTCGGTAGCGTCCGTCGAGTGGGAGCACGCGAGGGCCATCTCGCCTTTCGCATGCTGCGTGGCATCGAGACGGTCGACGCCATCGCCTTTGGGATGGATGCGGAGCGGCGGATTCCGGTGGAGGGGTCTCTGGTCGATCTCGTGGGCACGCTCGAGCGCGACACCTTCGGTGGCATAGCGCGCCTGCGGCTGCGGGTTGTCGATTACGCCGATTCCGCAGCCAGCCCGTTGATCGCCCGTCGCCTGCCGCAGCTCGAGCTGGCGCGTGCCGGATGAGCTCGCCCCTGGTGCGGCTTCGGGAGCGGCGCGACGCGATCGGCGCGCCGCTCTGCCTGGGTATCGACCCGCACCCCGACCAGCTCCCTGAACATCTGCAGCGGACCGTCCACGGCGTCGAGACGTTCGCCCGGGGCGTGATCGAGGCGGCCGCTGAGCACGCCGTGGCGGTAAAGATCAATGTGGCATTCTTCGAGGCATTCGGTGCCGAGGGCTGGGCCGCTCTGCAACGGGTGCGCCGCGACGTCCCGCGCGAGATGCTGTGCATCCTCGACGCCAAGCGCGGTGATATCGGCTCCACGGCCGAGCGCTACGCGGTCGGCCTGCTCGGCCATCTCGACGCTGATGCGGTCACGCTCTCGCCCTACCTCGGCGAAGACGCGATCACCCCGTTTCTCGAGTATCCGGAGCGGCTCGTCTTTCTGCTGGCGAGAACCAGCAATCCGTCGGCAGCGGCGCTTCAGGAGCTGGCCGTGGACGGGGAGCCCCTCCATCTCAGGGTGGCACGCTGGGCAGCCGCCACCTGGCCGGGTGGCCGGGTGGGATTGGTGGTCGGTGCCACGGCGCCACGGGAACTCCGCCAGCTGCGGACTGCGGTGCCCGGTCCGGCCTTCCTGGTGCCCGGGGTCGGAACGCAGGGGGGTGACCTGGCGGCGGCGGTGGGCACATGTGACGGTCGCTGGGCCCCCGGAGTCGTCTCCGTTTCGCGTGCAATCGCAGGTGCGTCTCGCGGGACCGATTGGCAGCTGGCGGCTACCACTGCCGCCAGGGAGCTCCGGGACCAGATGCGGGAGGCGGTGCTACACTCCCAGACCGGTGCTGCTGAGCGGCTCCACAGCGGAGGTTTCTGACGATATGCCGATTCCCGGACCAGCGGAGCTCATCGTGTTGCTGGTGATCGTCCTGATCATCTTTGGCCCCGGCAAGCTGCCCGACATCGGCAATGCGGTCGGGAAGGGAATTCGTGAATTCCGCAAGGCGTCGAACGACCTGGAAGAGTCGGTGCGGGGCGAGCCGAAGCAGGCATCCACGGATGATCGCCCGGCGCGCGATACCACCAAGCACTGAGGTCGTCCACCTCTCGCCCTCCAGGGCCGACCGAACGTGACGCTCGAGGCGCCTCGGACCGACGAAGCGACCATGAGCCTGCTGGAGCATCTCGAGGAGCTCCGCGGCCGCATCATCGTGATCGCCATCACGGTCGTGCTCGGTGGGATCGTCGGCTACTTCCTCTCAGAGGCGATCATCGGCATCCTGCGCGCCGCGCTTCCTGAAGGGAAGCAGACGCTGATTCAGATCAGCGTGGGTGAGTCGCTGGCGGTGCGCGTGCGCGTGGCGCTCTATGTGGGCATCGCGATCGCGGTTCCGGTGATCCTGTACCAGGTTTGGCGGTTCGTGACGCCGGGGCTGACCCGCCACGAGCGGCGACTCATCTGGCCGCTCCTCATCGCATCGGTGCTTCTCTTCGCCTTCGGCATCGGCCTCGGGTACTTCGTCCTTCCCTTCGCGCTCGACTTCCTGCTGTCGCTCACCCTGCCCGGCGTCGAGGACCAGCTTCGTCTCAGCGAGTACGTCGGCTTCGCCTCGACCGTCATGCTCTCGTTCGGCCTCGCCTTCCAGTTCCCCGTGCTGCTCCTCCTGCTCGCCCGGGTCGGGATTCTCAACTACCGATTCCTTTCGTCGCGGAGGCGCTGGGCGGTCCTGGTGATCGTCGTGTTCGCCATCGTCGCCACGCCGGGCGGCGACCCATTGAGCTCGATCGTGCTCTCTCTGGTGATGTATGTCCTGTTCGAGGGAACCCTCCAACTGATCCGCAAGCTGCGACCATGAGCGTCTGGCTGCTGACCGATGCGGCCACGGATCTCCACGCCACGCCGGAGCACCCGGAGCGGCCCGAGCGCCGCGCCGCCGCGGCTTCGGGCGTCCGCGATGCAGCTGGTGGCGACCTGGAGGAACCGGCGGTCGAGTCGATCGATCGCGTTACGCTCGAGCTGATCCACGACCCGGCCTATCTGTCCCTGCTCGAAGAGGCGGAAGTGCGCGGCGGCTGGCTTGACGCCGACACCTATCTGGCGCCGGGCTCGCTCCATGCTGCACGGCTCGCGGCCGGGGCCACGCTCCAGGCCGCCCTGGCCGCGGCCACCGGCCTCGCTGAAGTGGCGTTCGCGGCCGTCCGTCCGCCGGGGCACCATGCATCGCGCGGGCGGGCGAGCGGATTTTGCCTGATCAATAACGTGGCAATTGCGGTGGCCGGGCTGCGTATGCGTGGCGTCGCGGAGCGGATCGCCATCATCGACTGGGACGTGCATCACGGTGACGGGACGCAGGCGATCTTCGACGCCGATGCGGACCTCTGCTACGCCTCAACCCATCAGTCGCCGCTCTACCCGGGTACCGGCGACCGACGTGACGTGGGCACGGGAGCCGCGGCGGGGACGATGCACAACCGGCCGCTGGCGCCGGGCAGCGACGACGAGGCGTTCGTGGCAGCCTGGCGCGATGAGCTGCTGCCGGCCATCGAATCGTTCGCACCCGATGTGGTCCTGGTCTCAGCCGGATACGACGCGCACCTCAACGACCCACTCGCGTCCCTCGAGGTGACCGAGAGCGGCTACGAGGAGGTAGCCCGGCTGGTCGGTTCGCTCAGCGCTCGGCTAGGGACAGGCGGCGTGG
>JBBJNX010000122.1:0-6521 GCA_037721115.1 Candidatus Limnocylindria bacterium | reverse complement strand
GCGGACCCACGCCAGCTGGAGCGATGGTGGGGACCGCCAACCTACCCCGCCACCGTCGACTCACACGATCTGCGCCCAGGCGGACGCGTCGAGTATCACATGACCGGCCCTGAAGGCGACCAGCCGCGCGGCTACTGGGAGATCTCAGAGGCCGATGCGCCGCACGCCATCGCCTTCCGCGATGGCTTCTCGAACGACGACGGCACACCGAACACCGATCTGCCATCGAATGAGAGTCGCGTGCGGATTGAGGCGATCGGCGGCGGACGCACCCGGATGTCGATCGATAGCATCTTCCCGAGCAATGAGGCGATGGAGCAGCTCCTTGCCATGGGCATGGAAGACGGCCTGACGCAGGCGGTCGGCCAGATCGACGCGATCCTGGCGGAGGATGCCGTCCGCTCGGCGTAGGAACCGACCGATGAGATCGGCCGCCCGCGAGTGTCTGATCACATGAGCAACGAGTGCAATCCAGAAGGAGAAACATCATGACCCTGACCGAGGCGACAACGCGCACCCTCGATGTACCTGGCGCGAAGCTCACCTACGACGTGCGGAGCGGAGGCGCGAGCGATGCCCCGGTCCTGTTCCTGATCGGTTCGCCGATGGCGGCCGCTGGATTCGGCACGCTCGCCGGGCACTTCAGCGACCGCACGGTCGTGACGTATGACCCCCGCGGATCCGAGCGCAGCGAGAAGGCCGATCCTGCCAGCCCGGTCACGCCCGACGATCATGCCGACGACCTGCATCGGCTCATCCAGGAGCTCGATGCGGGACCGGTTGACCTGTTCGCCAGCAGCGGCGGCGCAGTCAACGCGTTGGCGCTGGTGTCCCGGAATCCCGAGGCCGTCCGGACGCTGGTTGCCCACGAACCGCCCCTCGCCTCGGTCCTGCCCGACCGCGAAGCGGCGATGGCAGCCTGCCGCGCGATCAACGACACGTACCAGCGCAGCGGTTGGGGGTCCGGAATGGCGCATTTCATCGCCATCGTCAGCCACAAGGGTCCGATGACGGACGAGTTCGCCAGCCACCCTGGACCGGATCCCGCGATGTTCGGGATGCCGGCGGAGGACGACGGTACCCGCACGGATCCGATGCTCAGCCAGACCATCATCACCACGACCAGTTACGCGCCCGACTTCGACGCCCTGCGTTCCGCGTCGACGCGCATCGTCGTGGCCGCCGGCACGGGGTCGGAGGGTGAGATGGCGAATCGCGGGGCGCACGCCGTCGCCGAGCGGATCGGCACGGAGCCGGTCGCCTTCCCGAGCGACCATGGCGGGTTTCTCGGTGGCGAGTACGGTCAGACGGGCGAGCCCGAAGCCTTCGCGGCCAAGCTCCGCCAAGTTCTCGAAGAGGACTGACCCCCATGGGAAAGCTAATCTACAGCCTGAATGTGTCGCTCGACGGGTTCGTCGAGACGCCGGACCATGGTCTGGACTGGGCGAACGTCGATGAGGAGCTGCACAGCTGGTTCAACGACCAGACGACCGCGCTGGATGCCACCCTCTACGGCCGGCGGATGTACGAGGTCATGGCCGCTTACTGGCCGACCGCGGACGACGACCCATCGGCGCACGAGCGCGAGCGCGAGTTCGCCCGCATCTGGAACCCGATGCCGAAGATCGTCTTCTCGTCGAGCCTTGAGCGCGTCGAACACAACGGCCGCCTCGTGCGCGGCGACGTGGGAGCAGTACTCGAAGACCTGCGGCGCGAGCTCGACGGCGACCTCGACGTCGGCGGACCGAATCTGGCGAGCCAGTTCGTGCGCCGCGGGCTCGTGGACGAGTTCCGGCTCGTCGTCCACCCCGTGGTCCTCGGACGGGGTACGCCGTTCTGGCCCGAGGTCGACGCGCCGCTTCGCCTGCGGCTGGTCGAGACGCGCACCTTCGACTCCGGTGCCGAGCTGAGGACCTACGTTCCCTCGTAGGACCGCCGACCACCGCTGTCTCGGGGTAACGTAGCCTTCGAATGGTGCACCAGCTGACCAGAGAGCAGGCTCGGCGGATCGCCGTGCGGGCGCAGCTGCTCGACGCGAACCGGCCAACGGACCTGGTATCCATGGTGGAGCGGCTGGCGATGCTGCAGCTCGACCCAACCGCGGCCATCGCGCCGAGCGCGGATCTTGTCGCCTGGAGCCGACTCGGCTCCTCATATCGGCCCGCCGATCTCAGGCAGGCGCTGGAGCAGGACCGGACGCTGTTCGAGCTCAACGCGGTGGTGCGGCCGATGCGCGATCTTGGCTTGTTCCTCACCGCAGGCACTGAATGGTCGCCCTACCAAAAACAGCGTGAGTGGGTCCGCGACAACGACCGCTTTCGTCGCGACGTACTCGATCGGCTCAGAAACTCCGGATCCCTGACCTCGCGCGACATCCCGGACACGTCGGTCGTGCCGTGGCCGTCGAGCGGGTGGACGAACAACCGCAATGTCACCCAGATGCTCGAGTTCCTGATGATGCGTGGCGAGGTCGCGATCGCCGGACGCGTCGGACGGGAGCGGGTCTGGGATCTCGCCGAGCGGGTCTACCCGTCAGGCGTCGAGGTGCCGGCGGCCGTGGATGCGGCGCGCAGGAAGGACCAGCGGCGGCTCGCATCGCTCGGCATCGCGCGCCGCAAGACAACGAAGGTGCCGGTCGAGCCATACGAAGTGGGCGAGGCGGGCGAGCCGGCCGAGGTTGAGGGAGTGAAGGGCGAATGGCGCGTCGACCCTGCAGCGCTGAGCGACGATTTCGAGGGTCGGACGGCCTTGCTGTCGCCGTTCGATCGGCTCATCCACGACCGGCTGAGAGCACTGGAGCTTTTCGACTTCGAATACACCCTCGAGATGTACAAGCCCGCGGCGAACCGGCGCTGGGGCTATTACGCCCTCCCGATCCTCCACGAGGACCGACTCATCGGAAAGCTCGACGCCGTCGCCGATCGCAAGGCATCGGTTCTGCGAATCAATGCCATTCACGAGGACGTCAGGTTCACCCCTGCGATGACGCGAGGCATGCGGACAGAGCTCGATGGCCTGGCCTCCTGGATCGGCCTCGAGGCAATCGAGTCGCCGTAGGCGCTCGAAACGCCGCGAGACCAGTGCGCCTTCGCCGAGCACCCGCCAGTCCGCGAGGCCATCCGACTCGTGGAACTCCCGAGCAGTGACCGGATCAGTCATGGCATCTCCCTCCTCAGTTCCAGAGGTCGATCTGAGGCAGCCTGGCGTCCCCGAGCGTGCCGGACAGATCGGCACAGTGCCAGGCATCGTGGGCAAAGACCCGCTGAATCACCGAGCCCCGCGTGTGCACCCACGTCCCGTCCCACTCGGGCCGCCGGAGCTCCTCGTCGAGCATGTCGAGGGTCCATCGGTCAAGGCAGCTTTCGATGATGCGGAACGTGGAGTCCAGAGCCTCCACCAGCTGATCGGCGCTGAGCACGTTCTTGAGGTCGTCGTCGCCGGGGCAGTTGTTGCCGGCGTTCGTAAACCGCGTGGTGTCGGCGCCGGGCTCACCGGCGAAGTCGCAGAGCCAGAACACACGCTGGCAGGCAAGGTGGCCGACGGTCGCCCAGATCGGCCATCGGTCGGGCGCCGGCTTGATCGCGAGCTGCTCAACGGTCAATTCCGCGACAACGTCGCGGAGGCGTCGGTTGTACTTGGGCCACATGCTGTAGGCCGGCCGGATCGTCAGGTTGCTCATACGGTCACCATACAATCGGAATCCAGCGGGCACGCATCCCAGATGGCAGCATTGCCGGTCTGCGACTTCTGCCGGTGGGCGTCATGAATCCATCGCATGATGTGCAGGTGAACGTGATCGATTGGCTTCTCGACTCCGATCCCGCAATCCGCTGGCAGGTGATGCGGGACCTCACAGATGCTCCCGGCGACGAGATCGCGACCGAGCGCGCAAAGGTCGCCACGGAGGGGTGGGGTGCGCAGCTGTTGACTGCCCAACCGCCCGACGGCGTGTGGGGTGGCGGCGCCTACTTTCCCGAGTGGACATCGACGACGGCGACGCTGTCACTCTTGCGCCACTTCGGCCTCGAGCCGCAGAGCCCCCGGGCGCGCGACGCGCTCGCGCTCGCGCGCGCGAACGCGCGGTGGGAGCACGACGGCGAGCCGTACTTCGAGGGCGAGGTTGAGCCCTGCATCAACGGCCAGGCCGTCGCGATCGGCGCGTACTTTGGGCAGGATGTAACGAGCATCGTCGACCGGCTCCTGACCGAGCAGATGGACGACGGCGGCTGGAACTGCGAGCAGGAGAACGGCTCGACGCGCGGCTCCTTCGAGTCCACGATCAACGTGCTCGAGGGATTGCTCGAGTACGAACGGGCGACCGGGGGGAACTCTGACGTCACCGTCGCCCGTCGTCGGGGCGAGGAGTACCTGCTCGAGCGACGGCTCCTACGCCGCCTGTCGACTGGCGAGATCGGCCAGCGTCGCTGGCTGTACATCGGGTTCCCGAATGGATGGCATTACGACGCCGTGCGCGTGCTCGATTACCTGCGAGGCGCGGGCGTCACGCCGGACGAGCGCACCGCCGAGGCGATCGGCATCGTCGAATCCAAGCGGGATGCCGATGGTCGCTGGCCGCTCGATTACGCGTACCACGACGAGCTGCTCGTAGACCTCGACGAGCGCGTGGACGAACCGAGTAAGTGGATCACCCTGCGCGCCATGCGCGTGCTGCGATGGGCCGAGCAGGCGACGTGAGCCGTGAACCAGCGGATCTGTTGACCGATCGCGTCACCGTGGTCCCCGCGAACGAGTCGCCGTGGGAGAACCTCCAGACGGTGTTCGGCACGCGAGGGCCGGCGGCCCTGTGCCAGTGCCAGCGGTACAAGCTGGGACGGAAGGAGTCGTTTGGCTCGTTCCCCCCAGAAGAACGCGCCGTGCGGCTGCGCGAGCAGTCCAACTGCGGTCAGCCGGGGGCGGGCACCACGAGCGGCTTGGTTGCGTACTTCGGGAGCGAGCCCGTCGGCTGGTGTGCCGTCGAGCCACGGACCGCCTATCCGGGGCTCGTGCGCGTCTACCGCGTCCCCTGGGAGGGAAGAACCGAGGACAGGACCGATGACACGGTCTGGGCAGTCACCTGTGTCTTCACCCGGGCGGGGTTCCGCCGCCGGGGCATCAGCTACGCGCTGGTGCGGGCCGCGGTCGATTTCGCTCGGCAACGGGGTGCGCGGGCCCTCGAGGGCTACCCGATGATCACCGAACCCGGGAAGGAGATCATCTGGAACGAGATGCATGTCGGCAGCCGCAGCATCTTCGCCAATGCCGGCTTCACCGAGGTCGGACACCCCACGCCCCGTCGCGTCGTGATGCGGATCGACTTTAGGGAGTCGTGATGATGGACGATCATGGCCCGCCACGGTTGCAGACCACTGCAAGCGCATAAGAGGAGAGACATGGCTGAACAGCGAGGCACTTCCGCACCGGTCATCCTGGTTCCCGGTTTCTGGCTGGGAGCATGGGCCTGGGACGAGGTCGCAGACGGCCTGCGCGCCGACGGCCACGACGTCACTGCGCTGACCCTGCCCGGCCTCGAGTCGGCGGATGCCGACCGTTCCAAGGTCACCTTAGCTGACCATGTCGCCGCAATCGTCGATGCCGTCCGTGCCGCGGACTCCCCCGTTGTGCTCGCCGTTCACAGCGCGACCGGATTCTCCGGCTACGCCGCAAGCGACCAGATCCCCGAGCGGATCGCGGCGATGGTCTACGTGGACACAGCGCCCGGCAAAGGCGCCCTCGACCCGGATTTCGACGGCGACGAGAAGCCGATGGTCTGGGAGGAGATCGCGAAAGAGGAGAACCTCGACGGGATCAGCGAGGAGCAGAAGGAGACGTTCCGCCAGCGCGCCGTTCCAGTCCCGGGCGCGCTGCTGCGCGAGGCGGCCGAGCTGACGAATGAGGCCCGCCGCGACATCCCGAGCACCCTGATCTGCACGGGGTTCACTGCCGAGCAGTACCAGACATACGCCAAGGAGCATCCCGACTGGGCATTTCTCGCCGGCATCCCCGAGCTCCGCGAGGCGACCTGGGTCGACCTGCCGACCAGCCACTGGCCGATGTGGTCGCGCCCGCAGGAGCTCGCGCAGATCATCGGCGACGTCGCGAAGGCGCACGCTGACGGTGACCGATGATCACCACGCTGCTGGACGACGCCATGGCCCACCACATCTGGGCCACCGATCGCCTCATCGGCGAGTGCGCGACGCTAGCGCCTGAACAGGTAACGACGACGGCGCCGGGCACGTACGGCTCGATCCTCGACACGTTCCGGCATTTCGTCAGCACTGATTGCTGGTACCTCACGTTCTTCCGCGACGAGCCGCAGCGCATCGAGGAGGGGTCCGAGGCGGATCTCGACGAGCTGCGGTCGGCGATCACGAGGAACGGGAAGGAGTGGATGGAACTACTTGCGAGCGGCCTCGACGGCGAGGCGGACGTCGTCGAGCACGGTGACGGCTGGAACTTCCACTCCCCTGCCGGCTTCCGCCTCGCGCAGGTCATCCAGCACGGCACCGATCACCGCAGCC
>JBBJNX010000121.1:0-6527 GCA_037721115.1 Candidatus Limnocylindria bacterium | reverse complement strand
CGTAGCCGGTGGCCGCCACGCGGGTGGACTGGCTCAGGTAGAACAGCGCAAGCCCTGCCGCCACCACGATGGCCACCAGCAGCGCACGGACGTCGATTCGCGACGGGGCCCGTCGATCGGCCGAATGCCGCCTGGTGCGGCGCGCCGGCTCCTGGCGTGTCCGTCGACGAGGCGCGGTGCGACGCCCCGGCAACCAGGGGTTCATCGCGGGTCGTGCGCCGGTAATGGCCATCTACTCGCCCTTGCTGTTCGGTATCTAGGCCGCGGTCGCGCGATCGCGCGACGGGGCACTGAAGCTGGTGGGTGCCTCGAAATCGAGGCCTTCCTCGATCTCGACGGCCGCGACTCCGTCGCTCAACCAGTACTGCTCCTCGTTCACGGCGTGGACCCGCCGCTTGCGCAGGTCCCGTTGCCGTGCCGAATACATGCGGCGCCGGCTGGCCTGATGTCGAGAACGTCCTTTGCTCATCGGTGACCCTCCTCCTTCGCTCGGCTCACGCCAGCTTCTCGGCGACACGCAGCTTCGCGCTGCGCGCGCGGCGGTTCCGCCGGACCTCGTCGGGGCCCGCGGTGATAACGCCCTTCGTGACGGCGCGCACCTGCGCGCGATGCCCGCACGTGCAGACAGGTGGCAGGGGATCCTCGATACAGTCGCGACTCTCGCGACCGACAAATCGCTTCACGATGCGATCCTCGAGGCTGTGATAGCTGATCACGGCCATCCGCCCACCGGGCCGCAGCGCTGCCAATGCTCCAGCCAGACCCGCGGAGAGAACCTCGATCTCCCGATTCACGGCGATGCGCAACGCCTGGAACGTGCGTGTCGCAGGGTGGATTCGACCGGCATCCGCGCTGCCGCGCCGCGCCGGTGCGGCCGCTGCGACGACTGCCGCTAGGTCGGATGCGGTCACGATCCGGCCCTCCGCACTCGCCGCCACGAGCGCCTTCGCGATACGGCCTGCACGGCGCTCCTCACCAAACGTCGCGATAATTCCGGCGAGCTCTCGTTCCGAGGAGCGCTGGATGAGCTCAAGGGCAGATAGACCACTCGTTTCATCGAATCTCATGTCTGGCGGCGCATCGGCCGCGAAGCTGAAGCCCCGGTCGGTGTCAGCAAGCTGGTAGCTGCTGAGCCCGAGATCAAAGAGGACGGCGTCAAGAGGGGCGGCGCCAGTCTCGACGGCAACGTCGTAGATCGACTCGAAGTTGGCCCGGCGCAGCGTGACCCTCGGGCCGAAACGCTCGAGGATGCGTTCCGCCTCCGCGATGGCCGCCCGATCGGCATCGATGCCAAGCAGGCGGCCACCCGGAGACGCGGTTTCCAGCAGCCGCTCGGCGTGCCCACCGCCGCCGACGGTGCAGTCAGCCACGGAGCTGCCGGCAGCGACGGCCAACGAGGCGAGAACCTCGTCGACCAGCACCGGCAGGTGCCCTTCTCCCATGTGGCATTGCACCTCAGTTGTCGGACGGCGGGCCGACCGGCCCGGAAACGCATGAATGGCCCGGGCACCGTCAGATGCCCAGGTCGGCGAGATGCTCGGCGAGT
This sequence comes from Candidatus Limnocylindria bacterium, assembly GCA_037721115.1. GTDB lineage: Bacteria > Chloroflexota > Limnocylindria > QHBO01 > QHBO01 > JACDBZ01. The sequence goes on along the minus strand of JBBJNX010000121.1, from coordinate 4,981 downwards.
GCCTCCGGCTCGTCTTCGATCTGAGACCGATACGGCTGCCATCGCGTCGGAGCCCAGATCTCGAGCCGGTTCAGCGCGCCGACCACGACCACCTCGCTCTGAGCCAGGCCGGCGTACTCCCGCAGATAGCTCGGGACCAGGAGCCTCCCCTGACGATCGAGCTCCACCTCGACCGCTCCCGAGCTCATGAAACGACCGAACTGGCGAGCGGCGGCGTTCGTTGTCGGCAAAGCCTGGATCCTGGCGGCCAGGTCCTCCCAGGTGTCCGCTGGAAAGATCGCCAGGCAGCCGTCCAGCCAGCGGGCCAACGTCGCCCCCTGCGCCAGCCGCGCGCGAAATCGAACCGGGACCGCCACGCGGCCCCGGTCGTCCAGCACGTGCCGGAACTCCCCGGTGAGGAATGTCGTTCGCTCCATCGTGTCGGTTGTTCACCACTGTTCCCCATATGGCCCCATTTAGAACCACAGGCCGCCACTATACAGGGCAAGGCATCCCCGTCAAGAGGTTTCTGGTCATCGAGGAGTGGGAATCGGCAGGCACGTATGACGACGGGCACGGGAATCTCCCATGGACGGCCATGAGCATTCCGCTAACGGCCGCGCATCGTCCCCGTCGGCGGCCACCAGTTGTCCCCACCTGCCTCCACTCGCCCTCGTCAAGACGGGGGTTCGGAAGGTGCGGAGGTGGGATGAAGCGGATCGCCGAGGTGATGGAGCGACAGGAGTTCGGGGACCCGGCGGTCAGGGGGCGGGGGTCGCCTCGGGCAGCTGGTCGAGCTGAGATTCGTCCAGGAATGCGGAACGTCGGTCCCCGTCGTCGCTCAGGAAGACCGCCCGAATCCGGAAATCACCCGAGTCGGGGTAGCGGTACCCGAATCCAGCCAGGTCGCCGTTCTGAGTCACCCAGTACACATCGCCATCGTCCCCCGTCTCGGGCTCCACCCGTGCAGACGAGAACGCGTTGAAGCTCACGACTCGTTCGCCACCCACCGAGCCGTCCTCGAACGCGTAGAGGGTGTAGCCGCCCGGACTGACCGAGACTTCGTAGAACGCAAACGCGTCGCCGGCAACCGGCGTTGGCTCAGGCGTCGGGCCGGCTGGGGTCGATACGGTCGGCGTCGGGGTGGGGGTCGGTGCCGGCGTCGGCGTCGGCGTGGGCGTCGGAGGTGGCGTGGGTGTATCGGTCACGCTCGGCTCGACGTTGGGGCTCGCCGTCGGTGGCACGGATGTGGTCACGCTCGGGCTGGGAATGACGGCGACCCCCGGGTCCCGGCCAATGAGAACGTACGCCGCGGCGGCGCCGCCACCAATGAGCAGCAGGAGAGCGAGGAGCGCCACGATTGGCCCGCGTCGACGACGCGCCGGCTCGACAACCGCCACGGGAAGCGGCGGCTCCACCGCGGCGCGTGGCCGTCGAAGCGCCTCCAGCTCCTCCGTGGGGATGACGAGAACTCCACGAAGGTAGCGAGGGCAGTTGCCGTAGCCCCTTTCCTGGCAGACGCGAGTCTGCTGCTCGGCTGAGATGGGCGCCGGATCGCCGAACGCGAAACAGCGATGATCATCGCTGACCCCGTCAATGAAGCCGGTGCGGTCTGCCTCCAGGCCGAGAAACGGGCAGATCTGTTCGGGGCGTTCGGCCAATCGGGCAAACAGGGCGTGGCGCTCGGCCTCTCGCGACGCCTCGGCCGCAGCGGCCTCTTCGCGCTTTCGTCGTCCGAACACGAACCCCTCCTCGATTCCGTACGCCGCGTGGGGCGCGACCCGCGTGAGTCTAGCGTGCGCCGTCTCCGATGGGCGACGGGGCCGGTGGACCAGGGGCCCATGGTACGAACGCGCCATTGTCGATCGGACGCACCCGTCGCTAGGCTCAGGGACGCTGGCCACCGGATGGACGACTACGAGCAGGGCAGGGGCAAGATCATCTCCATGGCGCTAAAGCCGATCGAGGGGGGCGAGGAGCGCCGACCGATCGCGCGATCCGGTCGAATTCGGCGCTGCTCCGTGCGCCTTGTCAGTATCGTCCCCGGCACCACCCCGACGGTCCAGGTCGACTGCCTGCTCGGCGGGGTCGCATACCCGCTGCCCCTCGGGGGGATGGACGAGGCACGACCCATCTGCAACGCCTGCACTGCACGCTCGGTCTGGCGCGAGGATGAGGAGTAGTCCCTGGAGGCGGCCTGTAAGCCGAGTTCTGTCCCGAGCCCGATTCGCATCGGTCTCATGGACGGCCATCCATCTGTGCGACCTACCCGGGAGCTGAGCGAGCCACCTGCTGCGGCCCGAAGGCCGCCTTGCGCTCCCCTATTCGGTCTTGCTCCGGCTAGAGCTTGCCCGTTTCACTCCCACTCCCGAAAGAGCGGGCATCGTCACTGTGGCGCTGGTCCTCGCCTCACGGCGGACGGGTGTTACCCGCTAGCCTGCTCTGAGGAGCTCGGACTTTCCTCGGACGCAGCCTTTCGACCGATGCGCCCGCGACCGTCCAGCCGCCTCCAGGGATCGCCAGTGTACCGCTTCGCGCGCGTCAGCCGCCCTCCTCGGGCGGTTCGGCGCTCAGCGTGTCGCCGATGACATCGGCGATGAGCTGGTACCCCGCAGCGTTGGGATGGACGTCGCCATTGCCGATACCGGTCAGCTCCGCCTCGCGTCCGAAGAATGCGGCGTAGAGATCGACGAGCTCGACCTGGTGCTCCTGAGCGACGCAGGCGATGCGGTCATTCAGACCGGGGGCAGCATCGAGAGGATCACAGTTCACCACACCGTCAGACCCGACGACGGTCGCGACCGTGATCGGCTCCACGTCCGGGTTGTAGTAGGCGAGGACCAGGATTCGCGCGTCACCTTCCTGGGCATCGACGGCGCCCTGGATGCCCGCGACCACCCCGTCGAGCGCGTCGGCTGCCTGTCTCATCGCGGACGACGCGGCGGCCGAGCATGCGGATCCATCGGGCTCGGCCGCGCAGGCCGGGTCGCGTCGGACGCGCAGGAGCTCGTTCGCGCCGAGCCCGATCGTAACCACCTCGACGCGCGGGCCGAGCTCGTCGATCGCCGCCAGCACGTCGTCCAGGCGTCGCTCCAGGAATCCGGTGGCCGTCTCGCCGGGAACGGCGAAGACCCGGGTCTCGGTGATCGGCGGATCCGCCAGCGCAAGGCGGTCGGACAGACGTCCGACGTAGCCGCCGCGTCTAGGATTCGGAACCCCGACGCCGAATGTGATCGAATCGCCGAGCGCGAGATACACGCCGCCCTCGTCCGGCATGGGTCTCGGCGTGGGCGTCGGCGTAATCGAAGGTGCGGCACTCACGGACGCCGCGGCCGATGCAGGCGAGGACGCGCTGCCGATGGGCACAGGGGTGGCGGTGGATGAAGGATCCGGATCCGAGGCGCAGGCCGCCAGCACGAGGAGCGCCATGAGAGCCAGGCTAGATGGGCGTCGGACGTTGCCCGGCACGGCGAATCTCCCCTCCATCGATGGCCACGTTGGAGAGGCGGTCCGCATCCTTATTGAGTGCCCTCGGAACATGACCCACGGTGTAACCCTGGAACGAGCGCAGGAGCTCCATTGTGACGGCGTGGATCGGCTTGAGAGCCGGATGCTTCACGCGGTAGACGCCGGTGATCTGGCGAGCGACCAGCTCGGAGTCCATGCGCAGATCGACATGCGTCGCGCCCAGTCGGAGGGCTTCCTCGAGTGCAAGACGGACCGCGGTCCATTCGGCGACATTGTTAGTAGCGTGCCCCAGGCCCTGGGCGATCTCGGCGAGCACGGTCCCGTCGGATGGGTCGCGCAGGATCGCGCCGGCACCGGCCGGACCGGGGTTCCCACGTGCGGCGCCATCGGTATGGATGAGGATCCTCAACGAATCCCGGCCCTGCCGATCTCCTGCGTCACCTCGAGGATCGCCTTCGTGATCTTGATGTCACGCGGGCAGGCCTCGACGCAGTTGAAGACCGTGCGGCAGCGCCAGACACCGTCGGGATCGGCCATGATCTCGAGCCGCTCCTGCTTGGCGGTGTCGCGCGAGTCGACGATGAACCGGTGCGCATTCACGATCGCCGCCGGACCGACATACGACTGGTCCGACCAGAACACCGGGCAGGCGGACGTGCATGCGGCGCACAGGATGCAGCGGCTGGTGTCCTCGTACCGCTCTCGATCCGCCGGCGACTGGCGCCGCTCCTTACCGTCGTCCGGAAGCTCGTCATTGACGAGGAACGGCATCGTGCGCTTGAACGAATCCCAGAAGGGCTCCATATCGACGAGCAGGTCCTTGACGACCGCCATGCCGCGGATCGCCTCGACGGTGACGGTGGGACCCGCGTCCTTGACGAGGTACTCGCAGGCCAGGCGGTTGCGGCCGTTGATGAGCATCGCGTCCGATCCACACACGCCGTGGGCGCAGGAGCGGCGGAAGGTGAGTGTTCCATCCTGGTACCACTTCACCTGGTGCAGGAGGTCGAGCACCCGGTCGGTCGGTTCGGCCGTGACGGCGTATTCCTCCCAATGCGGGGCATCGTCGGCCTCGGGGTTGTAGCGGCGTATCCGCAGTGTGACGTCCATCATCGGTCTAGTAGGTCCTTGCCTTCGGCTCGAATTTCGTGATCGTCACCGGCTTGTAGGCCAGGGTCACAGCGCCCGATTCCGGCTCGCGAGAGGCGAACGTGTGCTTCAGCCAGTCCACATCGTCCCGCTCCGCAAAATCCTCGCGCGCGTGTCCGCCGCGGCTCTCCTTGCGCGCGAGCGCGGACACCACGGTGGCCTCGGCGCAATCCAGGAGGTATTCGAGCTCGAGGGCATCACCCAGGTCGGTGTTGTAGCGACAGCCCTTGTCCTCGATCAGCAGCCGCTGCGCCCTGACGCGCAGCGCCGCCACAGCGTCACGGCACTCCGTCAAGAGCTGCTCCGTGCGATACACGCCGCATTTCGCGAACATGACTTCCTGGAGCTCCGCGCGGATGACCGCCGGACGCTCACCATCGGAGCC
>JBBJNX010000120.1:0-6581 GCA_037721115.1 Candidatus Limnocylindria bacterium | reverse complement strand
CCGCTCAGCGCATCGATCATCACCTCCGACCCCGGCGCGGGCCGGCCGACCGTCCCGAAGACGAAATCGTCCGGCCGGTTGATCGCCACGAACGGGGAGGTTTCCGTCAGGCCATAGCCTTCGAGGACGAGCATGCCCATGCCGTAGAAGAATTCGCCGATCTCGCGCGCGAGCGGCGCGGAACCCGAGACGAAATAGCGGACGCGGCCTCCGGTGCGCGCACGGATCTTTGCGAAGACGAGCCGGTCGGCCAGCTTGAGCTGGAGCGCCAGCCACGGGGAGTCGCTCTTCCCCGCGAGATGGTTGGCGTACTTCTGAGCGCCCAACCCCGACGCCCAGTGGAAGATCTTCTGCTTCGTCGGCGATCCGGCCTCGACGGCCGAGCTGACGCGCGCGTAGACGCGCTCGTACAGCCGCGGGACCGATCCCATCACGGTCGGCTGCACCTCGACCATGTTGGCCGGCAGCCGCTCCAGCAAGGCCTCGGCGTAGACGACGGCCGCGCCCCGTCCGAGTGCCACGACCTCGTCCACGATGCGCCCGTAGATGTGGCTCAGTGGCAGGAACGAAAGAAACACGTCGGTCTCGTAGAAGTCGACGACCTGGTTTGCGGCTTCAAAGTTGAACAACAGGTTCCCGTGGCTGAGCATCGCGCCCTTCGGGTTGCCGGTCGTGCCTGAGGTGTGGATGACGGTGGCGAGGTGATCCCGATCGATCGCCTGCATCGTGTCGCGCCAGGCGCGGCGGGTGGTGGCGTCAAGATCGGCGCGTGCGATGACGTCCTCGAGGGTGAGAGTGCCGTCGGGGAACTTGCCGCTTGGATCCAGCGTGATCACATGCTCGATGGTCGGACACTCCGCACGGATGGATGCGACCTTGGCGGCCTGCTGCGCGTTCTCGACGAAGACCACGCGCGCCCCGACATTGTTGATCATGAAGGCCGCCTGCCCGGGCTCCGACTGCGGATAGATCGGGCAGGTCACGGCACCGAGGGCCAGCGACGCGAGGTCGGCGACCGTCCACTCCGGCCGCGTCCGAGCGATGATGCAGACCGCCTCCCCGTCGGCGAGACCAAGGTCCCGCAGTCCGAGCGACAGGCTCATCACCCAGTCCCACATCTCGCGGTAGGTTCGGCTGGTCCACTTGCCTTCGCCACCCTCCTCCGCGCGCTGTGCCTTGGTGAGCTTCCAGCGCAGCGCCTCACGATCTGCGTGTCGCTCCGCAGCGCGCGCGATCAGCGCCACGATGTTCGGCATACGATCTTCGGCCGCGACCGTCAGCGGCTCGATCTCGGGGGTCCGCATCAGGCGGACGGTGCTGGGCGTGGTCATCGGTCCCTCTCGTTGGTCAGGCGTCGCGGCGCATCGTGTCGAGCAGCTGTTGGGCAACGATGAGCCGATGGATCTGGTTCGTTCCCTCGTAGATCTGCGCGCCCTTGGCGTCGCGCATGAGCCGCTCCACCGGGTTGTCACGGGAGTATCCGACGCCGCCGTAGATCTGGACCGCGTCAGTGGTGACCCGCATGGCGACATCCGATGCGTACCACTTTGCCATGCTCGACGGCGCGTTGATGGGCTGGCCGGCATCGCGCATGCGCGCGGCGCGCCAGGTGAGCAGGCGGGCTGCATCCACGCCGACCGCCATCTCGGCCAGCATGCCCTGGACCATCTGCTGGTCGGCGATGGGGCGTCCGAACTGTCGTCGGTCGAGCGCATACCGGGTGGCGAGCTCGAGGGCACTGCGTGCCAATCCGGTGCATGCCCCCGCAATGCCAATCCTGCCCGCACCAAGGGCCGAGAGGGCAACCTTCAGCCCCTCGCCCTCCTCGCCAAGCCGGTTTGGGGCGGGCACGCGCGCGTCCTCGAAGATCAGCTCGTATGCGCTCGTGCCGCGGATGCCCATCTTCCGCTCCTTGCTCCCCAGCCGGAACCCGGGCGTGTCTGCCTCGACGACGAACGCGGTGATGCCGGACGTTCCCCTCGACCGGTCGACCGTGGCAAAGACGACGTACCGCGCCGCGTCGCCGGCATTGGTGATCCAGATCTTGGTGCCAGTCAGCAGATAGTCATCGCCGTCACGTCGTGCGGCCAGCGACAGGGACGCTGCATCGGACCCTGACTCCGGCTCCGTCAGGGCGAAGGCCCCCAGCTCGCGGCCGGCCGTCATCGGCGGCAGAAATCGCTGCTTCTGCTCATCTGTCCCGTTGGCGAAGATGCACAGTTGACTCAGGATATGCACCGATAGGCTGACCGCCATGCCCATGTCGGCCGCGGCGATCTCCTCGATCGCCAGGATCCACGCAAAGGTGCCCATCCCGGCGCCACCGAGCTCCTCGGGATACGGCAGGCCGGTGAGGCCCAGCTCGCCGGCTCGTTCGAACAGGGAGCGGTCGTAGCGCTCCTCCTCGTCCCTTTGGGCGGCACCGGGCGCCACCTCGCGCTGCGCCCAGTCGCGGACCGTGTCGCGCACGGTGCGCTCATCGTCGCTGAGCGCAAAGCCATCACGCGGCGGGGCGTGTTCGACGGCCATCAGCCGGCCTTCTTGCCCTGCTCGTCATAGGTGTAGAAGCCTCGACCTGACTTGCGGCCATGGTGGCCGGCGGTGACCATCTGGCGCAGCAGCGGTGCCGCACGAAACTTCGGGTCGCCGAAGCCCCGGTACAGCACGTCCATGACGTTGAGCATCACGTCGTTGCCGATGAAGTCGCTGAGCTCGAGCGGGCCCATCGGATGGTTCAGCCCCAGCTTCGCGCCGGTGTCGATATCCTCGGCGGTGCCGGTCGACTCCATGAGCGCGAAGACCGCCTCGTTGATGAACGGGCCGAGCATCCGGTTCACCAGAAAGCCCGGGTAGTCCTTGCTCTCGATCACCGTCTTGCCAAGCTCTTCGGCGAAGCCCCTGCTGGCCTGGTAGGTGGCGTCATCGGTCTCGAGGCCGCGAATGATCTCGATCAGCCCCATCACCGGGACCGGCGAGAAGAAATGGAGGCCGATGAACTTCGCCGGGCGGTTGGTCGCCGTGGCGAGGCCGGTGATACTGATGCTGCTGGTATTTGAGGCGAAGATCGCGTCGCTGTCCGCCGTCTTCGTCAGCGCCTCCCAGGTCTCCCGCTTGACCGATTCGTCCTCGAAGACCGCCTCGATGACAATCTCGTTGTCGGCGGCCGCATCGGTTCCTTCGGCGGTGTCGATCCGGTCCAGGATGGCGCTCGCGGCGGACTGCTCGAGCTTGCCCTTGTCGACCTGCCGCCTGAGGTTGCCGGCAATCCGAGCCACGCCTTTCTCCGCCAGCTCGGCGGTGCGATCCGAGAGCGTCACCTGTTTGCCGGCGGCGGCGCTGACCTGCGCGATCCCGTGGCCCATCAGGCCGGCGCCGATCACGAAGACGCGTTCAATGCTCATAGGCCACGAAGCCTAGCAGCCGTGCTTTCTGTTGTGGTGTGTGCCGCGCGTGCCACTTGGATCAACGGTGCAGAAGACGCTCGGCGGCGGTCAGCGGATCCAGCTCGCGCTCGGCGACAGCGTCGATGGTCGACTCCCACTCGGGCGACTCGGCCGCTCGACGGGCCGCCAGTTCCGCAAGCGCGCGACGGACCTGGTTGCCGGCGCGTTCGCGGGCCTCGAGCGGGAAATGGGCGGTCGCTCGATGCGCCTCGATGGCATCGGCCAGTGCGATCACGCCGTCGGCGGTTGTTGCGGTCGTCACCATCACCTGCGGAGGCATGCGCTCAACCCGGCCACCCGCGGTGGAGAGCATGGCGCGCAGTTGACGGGCGGCGCGATCCGCGCCGGGGCGGTCTCCCTTGTTGACGGCGATGATGTCAGCGACCTCGAGCAGCCCCGCCTTGATGGCCTGGACCTCGTCCCCCATCTCGGGCACTTCGACCACCACGGTCGTCTCCGCAAGTCGCGCCACCTCGACCTCGGATTGGCCCGCGCCAACGGTCTCGATCAGCACGGGATCATAGCCGGCGGCGTCCAGGGCGGCCGCGGCGATCCAGGTCGTGGCCGCGATTCCGCCCAGCTCGCCGCGCGAGGCCATGGAGCGCATGAAGACGTCTCGATCCGCGGCATGCTCCATCATCCGGATCCGATCACCCAGGATGGCGCCGCGGGTATACGGCGACGACGGGTCGACGGCCAGGATGCCCACCCGTTTTCCACGCTTCCGCCACTCGGTGATGAGCGCGTTCACCAGCGTCGACTTGCCGCTCCCCGGCGGGCCGGTGATGCCAACCACGTGAGCGCCATGTCCCGCGGAGAAGAGCGCCGGAAGCAACGGCCGGACCGATGGATCCCCCCGCTCGATCCGCGTCAGCAGACGCGCCAGCGGGCGTCGCTCGCCAGATGCCAGCTCATCGATCACGCCTGCGGTCGCCGAAGGGAACGGTCTGACCGATACGCGCCGCTCGTCGGTCGTAAGGCCAACTGGATTGGCACCCACGCGCTGGAGCAGACAGGCGCGGCGGACAAGCCTCTACGCCTCGCGGTGGACGTGCTCGCGGAAGTAGCGTGCGATCTGGCCGATCGAGGTGCCCGGACCGAAGATCTCGGCCACGCCAGCCTCCTTGAGCTTGATCACGTCGGCATCGGGGATGATCCCCCCGGCCGCCACGAGGACATCGGCCATGCCTCGATCGCGCAGAAGCTGGACCGTCCGCGGAAGAAGGGCCATGTGAGCGCCGGACAGGATCGAGAGGCCCACGACGTCGACATCCTCCTGCTCCGCGGCATCGGCGATCATCTCGGGCGTCTGGCGCAGGCCGGTATAGATCACCTCGAACCCCTCATCGCGCAGGCCACGGGCAAGCACCTTGGCGCCTCGGTCGTGCCCGTCGAGACCGGGCTTGGCGAGCAGGATGCGAATCGGCGTATCGGTCATGGGCGTCCGATTATGAGCCGGGCGAGCTTCATCGGTCAGGCCTTCCCGATCAGACCCATGAACTCGGCACGGGTCCGCGCGTCGCGCCGGAACGTTCCGGTCATGGATGATGTGACCATCGTCGCCTCCTGTTTTTTGACGCCGCGCATCATCGTGCACAGATGAGTCGCCTCCACGACGCACGCTACGCCCTTCGGCTGGAGCCGCTCCATCAGGAAGTCAGCCACCTGGACGGTGAGCCGCTCCTGGATCTGAAGACGCTGCGCGAACATGTCGACGATGCGCGGAATCTTGGACAGGCCGATGACCCTGCCCTTCGGCAGGTAGCCCACGTGCGCCTTGCCGATGAACGGCAGGAGATGGTGCTCGCAGAGGCTGAAGAATTCGATGTCGCGCACGACGACCATCTCGTCGTAATCTACGCTGAAAGAGGCGCCGTTGAGGAGCGACTCCCCGTCGATGTGGTATCCCGCCGTCAGCTCGTGGTACATGCGACGCACGCGTTCCGGTGTGCGCGCCAGGCCCTCCCGGTCGGGATCCTCACCGATCTCCGCCAACAGGGTTCTGACCGCCCCCTCGAGGTCGGCTCGCGTTTCAGCCATGGCCCGCATGATACGGCCTTGATCATGCAGGACCTGTCCGTCAGGCCACACGCGCGGTACACTCGGGCACGCCCATCCGATGCCCAGACGAGAGAAGGTTGGATGCTGCCATGATCCTCCACCAGGCTTCGCGATCGCGGCGTATGGGCTTTTCGGGGCTGACCTCGAGCGATCGCATCGCGTCGGCCCTCGTCAAGCACCTGGATGATGACTACCACTGGTTCCGGTCCGTCGCGCCCGGCGGGATCGAGACCATCGACGCGATCGTGGTCGGTCCGGGCGGTACCTGGACCCTCACCATGGCTGGCGAGCGAGGGCGGTTCACGCGACGCAACGGTCACTGGTATCAGTGGAACAGATCGACCGAATCCTGGGTCCCATGGGACGCCACGCCGATCACCGCAGCACGTCTCGCCGGCCGGCGGCTGAGTCTCTACCTCGAACGTGCCGGCCTCCCCGCCTCGGTCGAGCCGATCCTCGTGCCGCCCTCAAAGATGGACGTGAGCGTGGAAGCGCGGGAGGCGTTCGGGCTCGCCGTGCAGCGAGATCTGCGCCGCGTGGCAAGCCTGGTCAGCGCCGAGGATCGCCTCAGCCAGTCGCAGGTGGATCGGATCGTGGCGTTGCTGGATCCGCGTCAACCGCTGCCTCGGCTGGCTCAAGCGACACCCCGCGGGTGAGCCGCGCGTAGGCCACCACGATAATCGCCCCGGCGGTCCAACCGGCGAGCACATCGGTCGGGTAATGAACACCCAGCCATATCCGAGAAACGCCGATCAGCAGAATCAGAACCCCGAGCACGACCACGATGCCGCGGCGAACGGCCAGCGGCATTCGCGAGCGCATGACGAGAACGCCCAACACACCGTAGGCGACCATTCCCAGGGCGGCGTGACCGGATGGAAAGCTGAAGCCGTGCTCCACCACGATCGGCTCCAGTAGATCCGGGCGCTCCCGGGCAATGAACGCCTTGACAGCCTGGTTGACGACCGACGCGAGGCCGATGGTGAGCGCTCCGATCAGGCCGTGACGCCATGGACCGATCACCACTCCCACGAGAAACGTGATGATCGCAACGAGGGTGACGGCCCGGGTAGAGCC
>JBBJNX010000119.1:0-6626 GCA_037721115.1 Candidatus Limnocylindria bacterium | reverse complement strand
GAAGCGAGAACCGCGCCGTCGGACAGGTCCGCGAGGTGTCCGGCAATCGTGGTCGATCCGACGTCAATGGCGACCCCGTATGCCTTGGCGTGCAGGCCGGGCCAGACCGCGCTGATCGTGCGACCATCATGTACCGCCACCGTGACCGCCCATCTACCGACCTCAAGCGCCGGCTGGAGCGCCCCAATAACATGAAGGTCCGCCTCGAGGCCGGTAAGTCCCCACTCCACCTCCAGCGCTTCGGTGAGGCGCACGAGGTCGCCGGACGGCGAGGCGAGCTCCGGCGGAGCGACCTCGACGTAATGAAGCCGAACCACCGGGTCGATATGGAAGTCGCGAATGTCGAGACCCTTGCGGACGACCTGGCGGTACACCTGGCTCTCTGGCGGAACGTCGATGACCGCATCGCCGTGCAGACGCGCGACGCACGAGAGGCGACGGCCGGCCTCGAGCCCGTTGCGGTCGCGGTACTCCACCTCGACGCCGGAGAACGGGGACAGGTGCTCGCTGCGAGACTCGATCCCGTGCTTGGCGAAGCTGCCGACGCCCTGCTGCACCTGGCATCGACCGCAGATCCCACGGCCGCCGCAGACCGAATCGATGTCGACGCCGACCGCCCGCGCCGCGTCAAGGACGGTGGTTCCCGATGGCATGCGGCCGCGCCGACCCGACGGCGTGAAGATGACGAGCGGCCCTTCGACTCCGATCATCGCGACTCCAAGCTGATGCTGGAGGGAGCTGACGACACGACTCGGCGGCGGTTGATGCGCCGGCCCTGCTCACCCGCCGCGGGGGCGATCCGGAAGGTCCGGATCCAGCGCGCTGCGTCCCGGTCATTGCCCATCAGGACGTCGCCGGCCATGACCGACTGGCGGACGCCATCGGCAAGCGCGTTCGTGATCGCCGACGTCAAACCGCTCGCCATGGCCATCGCGAGAAACGCGCCGTTGATCCCCGCGCGGTTCGGCAGGCCAAAGCTGACGTTCGATGCTCCACAGATGGTGTTGACCTTGAGCTCGTCGCGCAGCCGGCCCAGGATCCGGAAGACCTGGCGGCCGGCCGTCGGCAACGCGCCGATGGGCATGAGCAGCGGATCGACGATCACGTCTTCGCGCGGGATCCCATGGTCCGCAGCGCGCTCGACGATCCGTTTCGCGACCGCAAAGCGGACGTCGGGATCCTCGCTGATCCCGGTCTCGTCATTGCTGATCGCCACGACGGCGGCACCGTACCGCTTCACCAGCGGCAGGACCCGCTCGAGCCGCTCTTCCTCACCGGTCACGGAGTTGACGAGGGCCTTACCGCGGTAGACCGCGAGACCTGCCTCGAGCGCCTCGACGATCGAGCTATCAATAGAGAGCGGGGTGTCGGTCAGTGACTGCACGAGCTGAATGGTCCTAGCAAGGATGGCCGGCTCGTCCGCGAGCGGGATCCCGGCGTTCACGTCGAGCATCTGGGCCCCGGCCTCGACCTGTGCGAGCGTGTCGCGCTCGACTCGAGAGAAGTCGCCGGCCTTCATCTCCTCCGCGAGCAGCGTCCGGCCGGTCGGGTTGATCCGCTCGCCGATGATGACGAACGGCCGATCATCGCCGATGACGATCTCTCGGGTGGCGGATGAGACGATGGTGTGGGTCAACTCGGTGCCGATCTGACAGACGTCTCCTCGGTGGGCGGGCGGTATGTCGATTCGCCCTCCGCACCGCCACTCAGGATAAGCGTGGCCAGGCGGTGCTTCGTGTACTCGACTTCCAGGCGCTCGGACTCTTCCCGGACCGCGACCTCGATGTCCTGCCCGCACGGTCTCTGGACCTTGCGCCACTCCTCGATGTAATCGTTGTAAGCGCGTTTGCCGGCGCGGTTGGCGGCCTTGTCGATCGCGATCTGGAAGCGCGGGTGGAGGACCATCTTGCTCGATCGTCGACCGTCCCGGCCCACGACCTGGGCCGGAATGTCTCGCCAGAAGATGACGCTGAGCGTGGCCACCGGTCAGACAGCCCCAGGCTGCACCGACGGCCGGGGCACGTTGGCCGCGATGGCCGCGATCGAACTCGCGAGCTCGCCATACCCCGTGTGACGGTGCTCGAACACCAGGCCCAGTCGTGTCGCCGCCCGGCGAGCCAGTGAGAGAACAGCAGGGTCATCGATCTGCGACAGGTACACGACGCGCCGGTAGTTGCCGAAGTACATCGCCTTCAACTCGGGATGCTGGTCGATGCCGAGCCCTCGAATCACGAGCCGCTCGAAGTTCCTTGCGAGAAAATCGGTCAGCCAGAACGTTCCGGGCTCTTCCTCGGCGAGGCGGGCAAAATCGGTCCGCCCCGCAAAAACCTCGTAGCAGTGGGCACCCGGGAGGCGTTCGACGCCTTCGTCATCGATGACGCGATCGAGGAGCCCGCCCGTCCCGCAGTCGGCGTATGCCACGAAGATCCGTGCATAGCCACGGCTGGCGCGGATCTTTGCGCGGACGGCGCCGGGGATGCCGTCCGGGCGGTTGTGGAGCGACGGCGGGAGGCAGGCGACATCGACGTTCGGCAGTGGACGGGTCAGCTCCACGAGCTCGCGGGCCAGCGCACCGCAGCCGATCACCAGCACGCGTGGCGCTCCCCCGCCCCTGGCCTCAGGCAACTGCACGGCGCTCGTCGATCAGCCGGCGTGCAATGTCGGCCGCCACGCCTGCGTCACGACAGTAGGCGTCCGCGCCGACGGCCGCCCCGAACTCCTCGTTGAGCGGCGCGCCGCCGACGAGCACGATGTAGTCATCGCGGATGCCGCGGTCTATGAGCGCCTGGATGACGACCTTCATGTAGGGCATCGTCGTCGTCAGGAGTGCGGACATGCCGAGGATGTCTGGCCGGTGCTCCTCGAGCGCCGCGAGGAACTTCTCCGCGTCGCTGTTGATCCCGATGTCGACGACCTCGAAGCCCGCACCCTCGAACATCATCCCCACGAGATTCTTTCCGATGTCGTGGATGTCGCCTTTGACGGTCCCGATGACGACCTTTCCGATAGGCTCCGCGCCCGTTTCAGCAAGCAGTGGCCGCAGGATCCCCATGCCAGCTTTCATGGCGTTGGCAGCAAGCAGAACTTCGGGCACGAACAGGATGCCATCCCGGAAATCGACGCCGACGATCTTCATGCCGGCCACCAGCGCGTCGTCGAGCACCTTTGTCGCGGCGAATCCACGCTCGAGAAGGATGTTCGTCCCGAGGACGATCTCGTCCCTCAACCCGTCATACAGGTCGTTGTGCATCTGCTCCACGAGCTCGTCATCCGAAAGCGTTGCGAGATCGATTTCCTCGTATTCGTCTGCCACGTGCCACGCTCCGAGCGATGAAATTGATGCTGAACGTTCCACGATGTGGAACGATGCCGTATCATGGCACGCAGCTCTAGCGAAATGTAGCCGACGGAGAGGCCGATGTCCAGAGTCCAGGCGGTCGAGCGCGCGTTTGCGGTGCTGTCGGCGCTGGGCGATGGTCCCATCGGCGTGACCGAGGTGGCGCAGATGGCCGATCTGCCCAAGAGCACGGCGGCGCGGATGCTGGCATCTCTCGTGGGCGAGGGTGCGGTGGAGCAGGTTCCCGGCGATGCGCGCTACCGGCTGGGTGCGCGGATCGTGTCCCTCGCGGCCGGGGTCGTGCCGACCCGCAGCCTGGTGGCTCTCGCTCGTCCCGTGCTCGTCGATCTCGCATCGCAGGTCGGCGAGGCCGCCGGGCTGGCCGTTCTCGACGTCCACGTCGTCCACTACATCGACCAGGTCGACACGGCACACCAGGTCCTGGTGCGTGACTGGACGGGAACCCGCCTGCCGATCCACGCGGTCTCCTCCGGGCAGGTCTTCCTGGCTCACATGCCGCCATCCGCGGTGGATCGTTTCCTGGCCGATCCGCTCGAGCGGTTCACCCCACGGACCCTGGTGGACCCGGCGGTCCTTCGCCTCCGGCTTCGCCGGATCCAGCTTGATGGATATGCGTGGGTCGGGGACGAGTTTGCCGAGGGGATCAACTCGGTCGCGGCGCCGATTACAGACGCAGGCGGCGACGTCAGTGCGGCGCTGCACGTCCACGGCCCGTCGTACCGCTTTCCGCCACCCAGCGCCGAAGCGGCGATCGCCCTACGCGTCCTGGCGGCCGCAGCCAGGATCTCCGCTCGGTTGCGCCCGGTCTCGTGAGCCGTCGCGCCGGCGATCGGGCTCCCGGTTCAGCGGCCGCCGACGGCCTGCGATGGGGGCGACCGAAAGAAACCGAGGAGCGCCTGCGTGATCTCGGCCGGCGCGTCCTCCATGGCGAAATGACCGGCATCCGCGATGAGCCGGACTGCACTACCCGGGATCAGGGCACCTAATCGGTTGGCGAGGGCCGGGTCGAGCCATGCGTCGTCCGCGCCCCAGACGACGAGCACCGGCACCCGGATCGTCCCGAGCATTGGTTCAAACTGGCGCGTGTGTTCCTCGTCGAAGTGCGCCACCTTGCGCAGATAGGCGGTCTGGCCCTGGACGCCATCCCAGCGCCCGTGATACGCGGCAAAGGCATCCTCGTCGAATTCACCGTGCACGGCCGTCCTCAGATGCGCCGCCGCGACCCGATCAAAGATATGGTTCGGCATCGTGCGGTACACGTCGAGATGTGCCTGGATGTGGCGCGTCGTGGGCGTGATCCATGGAGCCAGGGCGACCGCGTCGATGAGGGCGAGCTGGTGAAGCGAACGTCGATGCACGAGATGCGCCCGCAGCAGGATTGCGCCGCCAATGTCATGACCTGCGGCTGCCGGTGCTTCGAGTCCCCACAGATCAAGCAGCTCGACGAGCGTCGTCGCGTGGGTCGCGATCGAAACGTTGCCGTCAGCCGGCGCTGGAGAATCACCATAGCCGGGAAGATCGAAGATATAGACAGTGAATTCCCGAGCGAGTGCAGGCACGATGTTGCGCCAGAGATATGACCAGCTCGGCGTTCCGTGCACAAGCACGACTGGCGGACCGGCGCCGAAGGCGTCCCACGCGACCGTTCCGCGCGACAGCTCGGCCCGACGAGAAAGAGCCCATCCATGCGATCCCGCCTCGCCTGCCTCCGTCCCGGCAAGGTTGAGCGTGACCAGACGCGCGCTGACGTGGCGCGCGGCTCGTGCGAACTCCGAAGCAGCGACCACTTCGCCGCGGAGCGCCGGCTTCACGCGCTCGACGAGGGCAGATGCGAGCTCCTCCACGGCACCGGCGACAATCCCGATCTCGATCAATACGTCCGACGCCCGGGTCAAAGCAGCTCGTCGCGCATCACCCCGGGATCGCAACACCGCCTCGTAGGCGCGCGCGTCCGCCTCCGCCAACGGTAGCGCCGTCGCGCGAAGAGCGGAGGCTCGCGAGGCACCGTCGTTCTCGCCCGATCGCCTCGCGGCGAGCTCGAGAAGCGCAGCGGCCATCGCGATCGCGACCGCGGCGGCCGACCCGGCTGCAGGGCCGGGCGGATCCGCCGCCAGCTCATCCAGGAAACTGGCGATCGAATCGTCCGTGGCGATCGAATCGTCCGTCAAGAGTCGCCTTTGGAGCGCCGGCTAGGTGGTCGTGACACCAGCCGCGTCATCCGGGCTCTCGGCGGCGCCGCCGCCGACGCTGTACGAATGGGCGCCGGCGCCTGCCAGCCTACCGCCATCGGCGATCAGATACTCCTCGCGAATCGGTCGACCGTCCAGCCAGCACTCCAGGATCTCGCGCGTGCCAGCCGCGTAGCGGGCCTGCGCGGACAGCGAGGACCCCGACACGTGCGGCGTCATCCCGTGATTGGGCATCGTGCGCCATGGGTGATCCTCGGGGGCCGGTTGCGGATACCAGACGTCGCCCGCGTAGCCGGCCAGCTGCCCGCTCTCGAGCGCCCGAACGATGGCATCGCGGTCACAGATCTTGCCGCGCGCGGTGTTCACGATGTAGGCGCCGCGCTTCATCTTGCCGATCAATTCGTCATCGAAGAGGTGCTCGGTCTCGGGATGCAAGGGCGCATTGATGGTGACGACGTCGCAGTGGGGCACCATGGACGCCGCGTCCTGGTGGTAGGTCACGCCCAGCTCGCGTTCGACCTCCTCCGGCAGCCGGTGTCGATCGGTGTAGTGCAACCCTACGTCGAACGGCTTCAGTCGCCGCAGCACCGCCGTCCCGATTCGCCCCGCCGCGACGGTCCCGACCTGCATGCCCTCGAGGTCATATGAACGCGCGACGGAGTCGGCAATGTTCCAGCCGCCCTTGACGACCCACTGGTATGACGGGATGTAATTGCGAACGAGGGAGAGGATCATCATCACGACGTGCTCGGACACGCTGATGCTGTTGGAGTAGGTCACCTCGGCGACGGTGATTCCGTGCGCATTCGCAGCTTCGAGATCGACGTGGTCGGAGCCGATCCCAGCCGTGATGGCGAGCTTCAGGCGCGGCGCCTTGGCGATCCGCTCCGCCGTCAGGTACGCCGGCCAGAACGGTTGCGAGATCACGACATCGGCGTCAGCAAGCTCTCGGTCGAGGACCGAGTCCGGCCCTTCCTTGTCCGAGGTGACGACCAACGTATGGCCCCCACCTTCGAGGAACTGCCGCAGCCCGAGCTCACCGGAGACGCTGCCCAGGAGCTCACCCGGCTGAAAGTCGA
>JBBJNX010000118.1:0-6633 GCA_037721115.1 Candidatus Limnocylindria bacterium | reverse complement strand
GATCGAGGTGGACAACGCGTCGCCGGTGACTGGCTCGCCACCCGCCGTCTCGATCAGGCTGGCCAGGAACGAACGTTCGCCGGCCGTGTAGATGGTGCCCTCGAAGACGCTCACCTCGTAGAACGTCCGAGGTCGCTCGAGATCAGCGACCGCCTCCTCGACGGCCTCGACGCGGGTCGCCATCTCCCCGACCAGCGCCGCCGCCTCGCCGTCGCGGCCGACAGCCATCCCGACCAGCTCGATGTTTGCGCTGACCTCGTCCAGCGACTCGGGATAGAGCACCAGCACGGGCACGCCGAGATCCGCAATCTGGTCGATGATCGCGGTCGGCGTCAGCTCGTTACCCGCCGCCAGGACCAGGTCCGGCTCTGCCGCGACGACCGCCTCGACGTCGACCTGGGCCATCGTCACGACCTTGTCGATCTCGACCACGTCGGCGGGGTAGTCGTCGAAGTCGGTCACGCCGACGAGGCGGTCGCATGCATCGATGGCGCACACGATCTCGGTGTTCGACGGGGCGAGGGACACGATGCGCTGCGGCTCGGCTTCGAGGGTGACCTCGCGGCCGGCGTCATCGGTCAGGGTCAGCGGAAATGCGGCCGCGACGGACGACGGCTGTGAGCTCGGCGGAGCGGCAGTGCTGGATGACGGCGAGGGCGCGCAGGCCCCAAGCAGGAGCAGGAGGAGAACGATCGGGGCGCTGAGGCGGTGAGTCATGGTGATGGCTTCCCTTTCACGCGAGGGCGAGCGACATCGCGATCGGGCTGGCGACCTGACTCCCGAGCTCACTCGCCTCACCCACAAGGGCGGGACGGCGGCGCGGATACAGTAGCGGGACTGCGCCGGCGTCTCACCGGCTTCTCCATTGACCCGTGGTCCTTGCGGCCACGGCACCCGTCGGCGTCTCTTCAGTTGGTCGGACGATCCTAACAGAGGCCGCGACTCAGCGGACGAAGGCGGACGCGTGGCGGCGGATGGCCAGCGCGGCATACCCGAGACCGATGGCGGCGCCGAATGCCGCCGCGCTGCCGAGCGGTCCGATGGCCTTGCATGCGGCCAGGTTGGGTGCCAGCCAGAGCCCGCACTGGGGAGCCGCCACGATCAGAAAGGCGGAGATAGCAGCACCCACCCAGCCGACCGTGAACCCGCCGCCGTGCGCCCAGTCGCGACGCAGCCAGACACTACGCCCCACCGCTCCGAGCCCACATCCGATGGCGAGCTGGGCAAGGGCGGCGAAGGGATCCGACCTTCCGGCGATGGACTCCAGCAGGCCGATGACCGCGCCGACGAGAAACACGGCACCCACCGCGGCGAAGATGATCGCCGCGGCCCGCAACGGCACCGGCAGCGCATCTCCGATCACCGGTACGGGCCGCGGCACGCTGCTGCGGCCCGAATGTCCGTCGAGCTCGTCACCCAGTCGCGCCGGGTCGATCGCCACGATGGCTCTGTCCCGGTCAATGGTCGAAGGGAACGCAGCGAGGAGGTCGAACCCCGTGGACCGGATGCGCAGCGCCGGACTGGTGTGCCCGACCCGCACCAGCGTGCCCGCGGCGATCCGCAGGTCCGGCGGTCCAGGGTCGAGCGGGACGAGGATCGGTCCCTCGCCCGACGAGATGGTCAGGACCCCCGCCGTCGAAGCCAGGTCGTCCGACATGGGAGCAAGATCTGCGGCCTCGCGAAGCGCGAACTGCCACGACCGCCGCTGAAGCTCATCAGGGGCCAGCCGCGCAATCCGCGCCGGACCGCCATCGACGATGATCCGCGCTTCTCCTCGGCGATCGTTCCCGTGGAGCTGCGCCGAAATCTCGTCCCCCGGTCGGAGCGTCCACGTCGAGATGCGTTCGTTCATGCGCTGGCGGCGAAAGACCGGATACCCGATCAGCCAACCGATGATGAGGATGGCCGCCAGCGCGCCCATGAGCATCGACGGAAGGAACGAGATTTCCGCCAGCGGCGGCGCCACGCCCTCGGCGAGCAGCCGACGTTCAGGCAGGCGCCGATCGCCGAGCGCCGCCTGCAGGTCGGCCACGGCGGCCGCTTGCTCCGTGCGCACGCGATCGGTGGCTGCGACCCCCCACACATCGACGGGCAGCGCGTCGGGCGCGTAAGGCGACCGCACGATGACCGCGCGGCTGCCCTGCGTGACGAGATACTCCCAACCGTCTCCATCAGCGGCCGGGCGGCCGACGTCGAACGAGCCACGCAGGATCACCTCACCCTGGTCGAGACCGTGCCCGTTCGGCGTTGCGATCACGCCACCGGTCAAGCGGCTCGGTCGCGCGCCAACGACCTCCACCAGGTACCGCTCGGAATCGACGCTGAGCGTACCCGTGACGAGTCCGGCGCTTGCCATTGCGACCAGAGACGGGTCGACCTCGACCCGCGCCACGATCGTTCGCGTTCGGCGGTCCTCGAGCCGCTGCGCGGAGCGGACAACCATCGCCACCGTGTCATCCAGGGGATCGAGAAGCAGGTAGTACCAGCGCTGAACCGCGGCCCCATATGAGCTCGAGTCGAGAAATGGTCCGCGCACGATCGACGACGTACCGACCCAACCGGTGATATCGCTGTCCACGACCTCGACCAGGCCCACCGGTGTCGGGCTGGGCTGCATGGCAGTGGCAGCATGCGCGGCATCGATCGAGCGCCACGCCCCAAGGGCCAGCAGCCCGGCGATGACGAGCGTCCACGGGATTGCTCGCGGCGCAAACCAGACGATGCCCCGCATCAGCCGACCCGTGGCGTACGCCGGCCATCCGATCACGGCGGCGGCGCGGCTGACAAGCAGGTTCATCGGGGAGGCGGTGCGAGCCCAGGCAAACGGAGCCCGCCAGCGAAGCTGGACCTAGGCCGGAACGGCCTCCTCCTCGCGGATCTCGGTGTGGCCGTAGAGAGGCGTCTCGCGTGCGGCGTCGGTGAGCATCGGATCGAGCATCTTCTGGACGGCCAGGGTGTGTGTGCAGCCGCCGGCGGATTCGAACAGGTGGCAGTCACAGTGCCACGCATCCGCTTCGAGGGTAACGGTGTGAGTGCCGTTGTCGCCAGCGAAGCTGGCACGCACGGCCGACAGCTTCACGCGATCCGGCTCGTGGGCATAGCGCATGGCCTTCTCGACCTTGCCGATCATGCTCGAATGCACGCTACTGTTACCTCCCTACTACGGGGCGCCCGTCGGGTCAGATTCGGTGGCCCTGGCGAGCCGCTCCTTGAGCATCGCGAGCAGTGTAACCGGCGTGGGATCGGTCTGGTACAGAATCGCGAGATACACGCTCACGAGGTCGCCATAGGCAACGCTGGTGAGGACTCTCGCCAGGGCCGACGGCCCCTCTCCCCAAACCTCGCTGCGGTTGGTGGCCCGCTCGCCGAGAAGCTCCTCCACCACCAGGTAGCGCTGGGCGATCTCCGCGGGCTCGGCCGGGTCGCGCAGCTGAAGAACGTACAGCGCGTCGCTGAGTTCGCGCGGATTGAGGCTGCCCTCAATGGCGTTGTGGTTGGCCTCCGGCATCGGCTCCCACGAGGACCAGGCCTTGGCGTTCTCGTTCAGCTGGGTCTTCCACCGATGCGCCACGGCCGCCATGGTTCCATGGCCATAGATGACCGGGATGCGGCCGAACATCGCCCAGGCCAGCTGCTTGGCGGGGTTGGCGGCCGTTTCGACCGACGGCGCTGTGCGCTCCAGCAGCTCCTCGAGCGCCGCCACGACCGGGCCCATCGGGTCGGCACCGGTGATCAGACCGGCACCGGACAGCAGCTCGTGAACCAGGCCGACTCCGAACCCGATGGCCGCGCGCGGCTGCCCACCGAGCTTGTAGCGCAGCAACGGCAGGTCGTCATCGGAGGCGCCGGTCGCCAGGCGGCCGCCGGTCGTGATGACCGCCAGCGGCAGGTTGCGTTCGCGAGCCGCCGCGAAGCCCGAGAGCGTCTCCGCGGTCTCGCCCGAGTGGCTGGCCGCCACGACGAGCGTTCGGTTCCCGATCCCGGGCGGCAGGCCGTAGTCGCGGTGCACGATCAGCGGAACCCGCAGGCGATCCCCGGCCGCGGCGGCGACCAGCTCCGCGCCGATGGCAGAGCCACCCATCGCCAGGACGACGATCGCGTCAACATCGGTGTGGCGCTCGCCCAGGGACACCGCGGCAGCCACCCGGCGTGCCTGCGCCAACTGCCGCGGCAGCTCCGCGACCCGGCCGAGCATGTCGTCCGGATCGATCCGCCGGAGACTCGCGGCGTCGTCAAGGGTGACGGCCTCCTCGAACGTGGGCGGACCGGTCCCGTCCCCGTCATCCGCGGGATCGGGCCGCCCGGGTTCCTCGTCGGGATTCTTGTAGCCGAAGTAGTCGCGAGCGTCCATCAGGCGGCGCCTGCCACGCGTCTGCCCTCGGCGAGCAGCGACTCGACGTCGTCGGGCGAGCGAGCCTCGACGTACACGCGCAGGAGCGCCTCCGTGCCGCTGAAGCGGATCAGCAGCCATGAGCCATCGGTGCGATAGAACTTGAAGCCATCGTTCGTGTCGAGCGCCATGCGTTCCACGACGTCCTGCCCGGCCAGCGCGGTCGGCGCCTCGTCCGCGAGCCGCGCGAGCGTATCGGTCTTGACGACGTCGTAGCCTTCGCGCGCGAAGCGGATGTCGATCCGGTTGTAGTAGCTCGGTCCGGCCAGGGCCTGGAGCTCGGCGAGCACCTCGGACGCCTGCTTGTCCTTGCTCAGCCACAGGTCCAGCAGGAAAAGGCCCGACGCGATACCGTCGCGCTCGGGGATGTGCATCCCGAATCCGAAGCCGCCGGACTCCTCGCCGCCGATCACGGCGTCGGTCTCGGTCATCTTGGGCCCGACGAACTTGAAGCCGACACCGGTCTCATGCGCCTGGGTGCCGTAGATCTCGGCCAGCCGCTTGGCCATGCTCGTCGTCGTGACCGTGTAGACCGCCGGGCCGATCTGTCCGCGCACCTCGAGCAGGTACCAGTAGAGGAGGCCGTAGACCTGGAGCTGATTCACGAAGACGCCACCCTCCGTCGCCATCCCGACCCGGTCGGCATCGCCGTCGAAGGCGATCCCGATGTCCGCGCGCCAGCGTGGGATCTCCTCCAGCCACTCGTCGACGTTGGGGCGAATCGGCTCGGGGTTCACACCTCCAAAATACGGGTTGCGTTCGGTGTGCATCTCTCGCACGGTGAGCCGTCCATCCCCCAGCAGCCGCGTCATCCAGCCGGAGCCGGAGCCGTAGAGCGCATCCACCAGGACCCGTTTGTCCGCGGAGCGGATCCGCTCGATGTCGACGATGCCGGCAACCTGGTCGCGGAATTTCGGGAAGGCGTCGAAGGTCTCCACCAGCCCAGCGCTGACCGCGTCGACGTAGTCCCGTCGCGGCGGCAGCTCGTCCTCCGGATGGGTATCCATGGTCGCCTCCATGGCGGCCAGCATCTCCGGCGCGGCGGCGCCGCCGGTATCGGCCTTGACCTTGAAGCCGTTGTCGGTCCACGGGTTGTGGCTGGCGGTGATGACGATGCCGGCAGCGGCGTTCAGCTCGCGGGTGAAGAAGCTGCCGACCTGCGTCGGGACCGCCTCCGGCGGTGCGAAGGTGCGGATATCGTGCGCCGCCAGCACCTCGATGCAGGCGCGCGCGAAATGCTCGGACGCGAACCGCCGATCGTGGCAGACAACCACGCCGCGGTCGGCCGTGCCGGCCTGCTGGAGATACTCGGCAACGCCACGCGCGCAGCGACGGACGTTGTGGAAGGTGTAATCCTCGCCGATGGCGGCGCGCCAGCCATCGGTCCCGAACTTGATTCTCGTCACGTTGTCGGTGGGCACTCGGCTACAGATCGTGAATGTGCAAGGTTCATCGTAGCGACCTCGCGTGCCCTCCGACGTCCGAGTCGGCGCCCATGCCGCCGCGACATGCGCCCCACGCGCATCACGGACACGCATCGCCGATACGCCCGCCCCACGCAAAGGCGCGGGTGCTAGGCCCGATCGGCCCTCGCGGCGACCGCCTCGAGCGCAGCCTGAAGTCGGGCCAGCAGTGGACGAAGTGGCTCGCGAGGTCCCACCAGGATCGGCTCCCCCTGCTCAACCCTGAGGCGGCAGAACGGCAGTGGCACGATGTGCCGATCCCAGCGGTTGCTGAGCCGAATGGACGGGCGGGCCATGACGGCCCATGGCTGAAGGGGAACGCCGGCCTCGCGGGCGACGATCAACGCGCCCGGCTTGGCCCGCCGGTAGGGACCGAGTGGGCCATCCGGGCTGACGACCGGCGAGGCGCCCTCGCGGCCGACGCGCGCCAGCTCCAGCGAGAGGCGGGCCGCCTCGGATCGCTCGCCTTCAGCCGGCAGCTGCACGGATCCGGAGCCGAGCGCCGCCAGCATGGTGCTCATCGCCTCTCCGCGAAAGGTCCGGGTGCTGAAGCTGACGTGGTGCCGATGAGCCCGCATGCGCCAGGCAGCGATCGCTGCGGCGAGGTTGTATTCGTGCCAGAAGGCGAGCACCACCTGGTCCTGGGTGACCGTCGGACCGTGGACCCGGCATGTCGCGCCGACGAGGCGGATGTACCACGCCAGTCCGTGTCCCATCAGCCGAGCCAGCCAGGCGTGTCGGACCGGCGAGCTCAGAGGTAGCGCTCCCCTGCCGTGCGAG
>JBBJNX010000117.1:0-6648 GCA_037721115.1 Candidatus Limnocylindria bacterium | reverse complement strand
CGATCCGCTGGCCAGATCCTAGCGGACATTCTCGACGTGCTCCGCGCCGAGCTGCGTCCCGGCGTCACAACGGGCGACCTCGATGTGATCGCCGAGCGGATGATCCGCGACGCCGGCGCCACTCCATCGTTCAAGGGATACGGCAGCAATCCACCGTTTCCCGGCTCGATCTGCGCCAGCATCAACGACGAGGTCGTGCACGGAATCCCCTCAGCTCGGCGCCGCCTCGCCGGTGGCGATGTCGTCAGCATCGACATCGGCTGCATCCTCGATGGCTGGCATGCCGACTGTGCACGGACCTGGACCATCGGCCCGGTGCCGCACGCGGTGAGCAACTTGTTGGATGCCACGCGGCGGGGGATGGAGGCAGGGATCGCGGCCGCCATGCCAGGCAATCGGCTGGGCGATATCGGCGGAGCCATCGAGAAAGTGGCGCACGAACGCGGGTACGGAATCGTCCGTCCATTCGTGGGGCATGGGATCGGCCGATCCATGCACGAGGATCCGCAGGTGCCGAACTACGGTCGCCCGGGGACCGGCCTGCGGATCGAGGCCGGGATGTGCTTTGCGATCGAGCCGATGTTCAACCTTGGCGGTGACGAGGTCTTCGTCGCCGATGACAACTGGACCGTTCGAACGGCCGACGGCAGCCTCTCCGCACATTTTGAGAACACGATCGCGGTGACCGGCAACGGGCCGCAGGTACTGACGGAGCGCCTGTGATCGCGCTTGGACTCGCTGACCCTCTTGTTGTATACTCTCCGTTCCGTGGGTCGCCCTGTGCGGCGGCCTTTTCGCGTGTCAACCCCACTTTATTGATCCAGCGCTGAAACGAGGGTGCGTGTCGCTTGCCAAAGAAGGATGCCATTGAGGTCGAAGGAGAAGTCGTCCTTCCCCTCCCGAACGCGATGTTTAAGGTGCGCCTGGAGAATGGGCACGAAGTGCTCGCACACATCTCCGGGAAGCTGCGCCAGAACTTCATTCGCATCCTTCCCGGTGACACCGTCCGCGTTGAGCTCTCCCCATATGACCTCACCCGGGGTCGCATCACATACAGGATGAGATGAAAGTTTCTGCATCCGTGAAGCCCCGCTGCGAGCGCTGCAAGGTAATCAAGCGCTCGGGCGTGGTGATGGTCATTTGCGTCGTACCCAAGCATAAGCAGCGGCAGGGCTAGGAGGAACGTGGCACGTATTGCCGGCGTTGACATTCCGCGCGAGAAGCGGGTGATCATCAGCCTCACCTACATCCACGGCATCGGCCCGACCTCGGCCACCAAGGTCATCGGCGCGGCGAACGTGTCGCCCGACACGCGCGTGCGTGACCTGACCGAGGAGGAGGTCAACCGCCTTCGTGAGGTGGTTGACCGCCAGTTCAAGGTCGAGGGCGACCTCCGCCGTGAGGTCAACATGAACATCAAGCGCCTGATGGAGATCGGCTCGTATCGGGGGCTCCGTCATCGGCGCAACCTGCCCGTCCGCGGGCAGCGAACCAAGACCAATGCCCGGCAGCGTCGCGGTCCGAAGAAGACCGTCGGCATTCGCCGCAAGAAGTAACGGGAGTTTCATGGCAGAGCGTAAGCGCGCTCAGCGCAAGAAGCGCGAGCGAAAGAACGTGCCGATCGGGCACGCGCACATCCAGTCGACGTTCAACAACACCATCGTGACGATCACCGACACGACCGGGAACGTCGTCAGCTGGGGCAGCGCAGGCCTGGTCGGCTTCAAGGGCTCCCGGAAGAGCACGCCCTACGCGGCAGCGCAGACGGCCGAGCTGGCCGCGCGACGCGCAATGGAGAACGGCATGCGCCAGATCGAGGTCTTCGTGAAGGGCCCGGGCGGCGGACGAGAGCAGGCAATCCGCTCGCTCCAGACCGCCGGCCTCGAGGTGACCGCCATCACGGATGTCACTCCCATCCCGCACAACGGCTGTCGCCCGCCGAAGCGGCGCCGGGTCTGAGAGGGGATCGAACGATATGGCACGTTACAACGACGCGGTCTGCCGCATCTGTCGTCGCGAAGGGCTCAAGCTCTTCCTGAAGGGCAGCCGCTGCTACAGCCGCAAGTGCGCTTTCGAGCGCCGCAGCACCCCGCCCGGGATGAATACGATGCGCCGCCGCAAGGTGAGCGAGTACGGCCTGCAGCTTCGCGAGAAGCAGAAGGTCCGCAAGAGCTATTCGGTTCTCGAGCGCCAGTTCCGCAACTACTTCGAGAAGGCGGAGCAGCGCAAGGGAATGACCGGCGAGAACCTGTTGCGTCTCCTCGAGATGCGCCTTGACAACTCCGTCTACCGCATGGGCTTCGCATCGAGTCGCGCACAGGCGCGCCAGCTCGTCAGCCATGGCCATTTCGCCGTCAACGGCCGTCCGACCAACATCCCGAGCTTCGGGGTCACCGTTGGCGACCGTATCGAGGTTCGCGACAGTCGTCGCAGCCGCGAATATTTCAAGGTCGCCCCCGAAACGATGAAGGCGGCCCAGATCCCCGAGTGGGTGAGTGTCGACCCGACGAAGCTCACGGGCACCGTCCTCGCCGAACCGGCGCGTGCGCAGATGCCGCTCGAATTTAACGAGCAGCTCGTCGTCGAGTATTACTCGCGCTAGGAGTCAGATCCGTCTCATGATCGAATTAGAAATCCCACAGCAGCCCGAGGCTCCCGATCCGCACATCGAAGAGGTGCACGCGGAGGGGAACCTGAGCCGCTTCGAGGTGACCCCGCTGCAGGAGGGGTATGGCATGACGCTCGGCAATGGGCTGCGTCGCGTGCTCCTCAGCTCCCTTGAGGGAGCGGCCGTCACCAGCGTCCAGATCGCCGGCGTCTTCCACGAGTTCAGCACGCTCGAAAACGTCAAGGAAGACGTCACCCAGATTGTCCTGAACGTCAAGAAGCTTCGCCTGCGCTCATTCGCGCGACATGCGGTCACGCTCAAGCTGGTGAAGCATGGCGCGGGTCCGGTGACTGCCGCCGACATCGGCGAGACCGCGGACGTCGAGATCGTGAATCCCGACCTCGTCCTGCTCACGCTCGATTCCGACTCGGGATCCATCGAGATGGACCTGACGGTCGAGAATGGCATGGGCTATCGACCGGCGGAGCACACCGAGGACATGACGATCGGCGTGGTGCCGGTCGACGCCATCTTCTCCCCGGTACGCAGGGTCAATTACCAGGTTGAGAAGACGCGTGTCGGCCAGATGACGAACTACGACAAGCTCACCGTCGAGATCGAGACCGATGGCACCAAGACCGCGCAGGAGGCACTCAGCCAGGCGGCTGACATCCTGGTGCGCGAATTTGGACGGTTCGCCGAGATCGGCCGAGTATCGATCGCCGGTGGAGAGTCGATGGGGGCTTCCGCGCCGAGCGCCAACCTGCTGGATGCGCCGATCGAGGAGCTCGATCTCCCGATGCGGGCCTACAACAGCCTGAAGCGCAATAGCATCACCAAGATCGGCCAGGTCCTGTCGCTCAGCGACGACGAGTTCCTGCGCATGCGCAACTTCGGCCAGAAGAGCCTTGACGAGCTGAAGGAGCGCCTGGCGCTTCGCGGCTTCATCGCTCCCGAGTCGACCTCGATGAGCACCGACGAATCGGATCTTCCGGCGTCGGCCGAGCTCGACGAGGCCGCAGCCGCCGAGCTGGACCGGGAGTCCTGAGCCGATGCCGCACCGCGTTGCCGGGCGCAAGCTCAATCGCCCTCATGCCCACCGGCTCGCGATGCTCGGCAATCTTGCCGTGGCGATCATTCGTTACGAGAAGGTGAAGACCACCGAGGCGAAGGCCAAAGAGGTGCGGGGCCTGGTTGACGGGATGATCACCCTGGCCAAACGCGGCGACCTCCATGCGCGCCGGCAGCTCGTTTCCAGGATGCCGCATGAGCCGATCATCGTCGAGAAGCTCATGTCGGAGCTGGCTGGCAAGTATGCCGACCGCACCTCGGGATACACGCGCATCGTGAAGCTGGGGCAGCGCCTGGGTGACTCGGCCTCCATGGTTCAGATCGAGCTCGTCTGAGGACGGGCACACTTAATACCGATACGGACCGATGACCGCCGTCTCGCAGCAATGCGCACGAGCGGTGATCGGATACGACGGGACAGCCTTCGCCGGCTCCCAGGTGCAGCCGAATGTTCGGACGGTGCAGGGAGAGTTGGAGAAGGCGCTTAACAGGCTGATCGGCGAGACAACGAGAGTTCGTCTCGCCGGGCGAACCGATGCCGGGGTGCATGCCACCGGCCAGGTCGCGGCATTCTGCTACGCGCGAGAAGCTCGCCGCGATGGTGGGTTGTCGGAGCTGCGACGACGGCTGAATGCCGCGTTGCCGCCGGATCTGGCCGTGCGCTCGCTCCGAGCGGTGAAGCCGGGCTTCGATCCACGGCGGGAGGCGCGCTGGCGCGTCTATCGCTACCGGATCTTGATGGATGGAGCTCGCGATCCGCTGGAACGACATCGGACGTTAGAGATCGATGAGCTTCTCGACGCGGTCGCCGAGCAGGCGGCGGCGGCGCGGATGCTGGGTGAGCGAGACTTCGCGGCGCTCGGCTCCGATGTGCGCGGACGCACGGTGCGGCACCTCGCCGAGTTGCGCGTCGTGCGGCACGGCGATCTGCTCGAGATCCGCGTCACGGCGAACGCCTTTCTGCGGCGCATGGTACGCAGCATCGTCGCCCTCCTCGTGGAGGTCGGGCGCGGACGTCTGGCGCCGGAGGCGGTGGATCTGGTCCTGGCCGGCGGAGCGCGCGCGCTCCACGGGCGGGCGGCGCCGCCGCGAGGCCTCCCCCTCCAGCGCGGCATCAATGCAACAGTCACGAAATTGAAGACCGAACAAGCAGCGTCGTCACTCGAGGCGGCCCGCACCAATCAAGGCAAGACCGGAGAGCAGGGAACGTGAAGACCTACGCCGTCAAGGCGAGCGAGATCGAGCGCAGCTGGTGGGTCGTGGATGCGACCGATCACACCCTCGGCCGGCTGGCGACGCGCATCGCCACCCTGCTGGAGGGCAAGCACAAGCCGATCTATTCGCCGCACCTCGATACGGGCGACCATGTCGTCGTCCTCAATGCACGCAAGATCAAGGTCACCGGGGACAAGTTGCGGCAGAAGAGCTACTTCCGTCACTCGAATTATCCCGGCGGTCTTCGCGAGGAGAGCCTCGGCACGCTCCTCGAGCGCAAGCCGGAGCTCGTCATCGAGCGCGCGGTAAAGGGCATGCTGCCCCAGAACCGCCTCGGCCGCGCGATGTTCAAGAAGCTGAAGGTATACAGCGGCGCGGACCATCCGCACCAGGCTCAGCAGCCCACCGCTGTCGAGCTGTAGAAGAGAGGACGATCCGTGAGCACGAACTACGTCTACGGGACCGGGCGGCGCAAGACCGCGGTCGCCCGTGTCCGACTGTTGCCCGGTGACGGCAGCATTGTCGTCAACGGCAAGCCGGCCGCCGACTACTTTGGCGGTGCGTCGCCCGAGGGCGCCATCCAGCTTCCGTTCCGCGTGACCGACACCGAGGGGCGCTACTCCGCCAGCGTGCTCGTCGCCGGTGGCGGCGTCTCCGGCCAGGCTGGAGCCATCCGGCACGGCATCGCGCGGGCACTGCTGCGCGCGCACCCGAACGCCCGAGCGGTTCTGAGGGGAGCCGGGCTGCTGACCCGAGACCCGCGTGCCAAGGAGCGCAAGAAGTTCGGCCTCAAGCGGGCCCGCAAGGCGCCGCAGTACACGAAGCGCTAGACACCACAGGTCCGATGAGCCCCGGCGGTCACGCCGGGGCTCTTTGGTATCATCGGAACCCACCGCCGCACCGAATGCAGGCCATGCGCGAATCGTGATCGACGCGGTCCGAGAATTCTTCGATACCTATCTCCGTGGCAGCTGGACGTCGATCATCGACATCGGGCTGGTGGCGTTCGTCATCTACTGGCTCTTCATCCTCATCCGCGGTACGCGCGCGGTACGGATCGTCATTGGCCTCTCGATCCTGTACCTGGTCTACCTGGTGGCGATCCTGATCAACCTCGATCTGCTGCGCAGCCTCCTCGAGACGGCGGCCGTGGTGGGTCTGTTCGCAGTCGTGGTTGTCTTCCAGCCGGAGCTGCGGCGGGCACTCGAGCAGATCGGACGCATCGGCTCGGTCAACCGCTTCTTCGTCAGCACCGAGGTGGCCGGAGCCGAGCGCGTTGCCCGCGAGATCAGTCGCGCCGCACGGATCCTGGCCGGGTCTCGCCACGGCGCGCTGATCGTGCTCGAGCGCGAGACGGGGCTCGAGGATCTTGCTGCCGAGTCGGGCGTGCCCGTCCACGCCGATCTGCGCGCGGAGCTGCTGGTGACGATCTTCTACCGTGGCACGGCGCTGCATGACGGAGCGGTCGTCATCTCGGGCGAGAAGATCACGTCGGCCGGCGTGCTCCTTCCGCTGAGCCAGATTTCACTCGACTCGGAGCGGTATGGAACGCGACATCGGGCCGCCATCGGAATCAGCGAGCAGACCGACGCGGTGGTCGTGGTGGTCAGCGAAGAGACGGGATCGATCAGCCTCGTCGTCCGTGGACGTATCGAGCGCAACCTGACCGAGGAGCAGCTGCGCCGACGGATGTTCAATTTGATTCGACCCCAGGCGCCGCGCCGCGCCGTGCCATTCCTGCGTCGTTCGCTTGA
>JBBJNX010000116.1:0-6674 GCA_037721115.1 Candidatus Limnocylindria bacterium | reverse complement strand
CAGCGACACGGACCTGATCGCCCGCCTGGGCGTGCCGTTGGCGCCATTGGCCAATATCGGCCTCCGCAACGGCCTGGCTCGATGGCTGGGGGAGAAGCTGCTCGGCATTCATCGGCGAGGTCCGCTGACCACCTTCGCGCGTCGGACATTCACTTCGTGGTGGAAGCGCCGAGGTGGGGCGACCTCGCTCCCGGTCACGGCTGATCCCGAACGGACCGTCGTCTACTTCCACGGCTGTGCGGTCAACGCCTTCGAGCCCGACCTCGGCCGGGATGCCGTCGAGGTCCTGGAGCGCAACGGGTTCACCGTCATCGTGCCGCGCCAGGAATGCTGCGGCCTGCCGTTCATCTCGAATGGCCTGTATGACCAGGCGCGCACCAAGGCCCGGCGCAACCTGTCGTCGCTCGCGGCGTTCGCCCGTGCCGGCTATCGGATCGTGGGTACCTCGACTTCCTGCACCCACGCGCTCAAGGCCGAATACCGCGACATGCTCGATCTTTCAGATGCCGATGCCACTGCCGTGGCCGATGCGACCTGGGACATCTGCGAACTGTTGTTGGACCTTCACGATCGCGGCGAGCTCGATACGGGCTTTGCGCCGATGGACGAGCTCCTGCCGTACCACCCGCCCTGCCAGCTCAAATCGCATGGGATCGGCACGCCGGCGATGGATCTTTTTTCTCTAGTCCCCGGTTTGCGGGCAGTCGACTCCGACCATGATTGCTGTGGCGCGGCCGGCACTTACGGGCTGAAGGTCGAGCGATGGCAGATCGCGCAGGACGTCGGCGCGCCGCTGTTCGCTGCGGTGCGGGCCTCGGGAGCCGTCCGTGCTGCCTGCGACTCGGAGACCTGCCGCTGGCAGATCGAGCAGTCCTCGGGCGTCCCGACGGTCCACCCGATCACCATTCTCGCCGAGTCCTACCGTCGCGCGGGTACCGCGGTCGAGGAGCCCTGGCGCCGGATCGTCTAGGAGCGCGTGTCGCGGAGTATATATGTATACATTCGGCGCCCAAGACATCACTTGATCAGCTTGCGCTCCATCTGGCGCATCGCGATCCAGAGGCAGACGGCGAAGAACACGACCAGGTAGAGCAGATCCCAAACCTGCCCGATGCCGATGATGCCGGTCGAGAGCCCGCGGATCAGGTTGATGCCGTGGTAGAGGGGGGTGAGCTGGATGACGGTGACGAGCCAGTCGGGAAGCACCGACTCGACTGGGAAGAAGGTGCCGCTGAACAGGAACATCGGCATCACGATCAGGCCCATCGGCACATCGAAGTCGTTCACCGTGCGCAGGTAGGAGGTGCCGGCCAGTCCCGCGGCGGCGAATGCAGCGGCGACGAGCAATGAGGCCGGGATCATGAGGATGCCGAGCGGCGACAGAACGAGCCCCATGAAAAGCATGATCACGAACATGGCGACGGCATAGAGCGCGGCGCGCATGAGTGCCCAGAGCAGCTCGCCCAGTGCGATCTCGGTGATCCC
Organism: Candidatus Limnocylindria bacterium; assembly: GCA_037721115.1. GTDB lineage: Bacteria > Chloroflexota > Limnocylindria > QHBO01 > QHBO01 > JACDBZ01. Next base: position 5,189 of record JBBJNX010000116.1, on the reverse strand, counting down.
CATCGGCGTGGCCAGCACGCCGTCGTACGTCTTCGCGTAGTTGAGCTTGAAGAAGACGTTGAAGATCGTCTCGAATACCGCCCCGTTCATGGCGGCCGTGGCCACCAGCGCCGGTGCCACGAATGCCGCGTAGGCGACGACCTGGCCGTTCGGCAGTGGCACCTCCTGGATGATGGCGCCAAGCCCGAGGCCGATACCGACGAGGTAAAAGATCGGTTCGAAGACGCCACTCAGGATGATGATCCACTGGTGGCGATAGACCATGATGTTGCGCTCGACCAGGCGCCGTGAGCGCCAGATGAGGGCCCAGGCAGCGGTCAGCGGGCCGGGGCCAGAGACCGGCTGGGTCAGGGTCGTCATCGGGCTATCCGTACCGGGGAGGATATACGTATATATTCGGCGAGCCGCAGATCAATGCCGCGCGCCATCAGCCGGCCATCCGTCGAGCAAGAGTGCGCTCCGCGAAGAAGACGCCGATGCCCAGCATCACCAGCAAGTACGCCAGGTGGATCAGCGCGGTGACGGGATCGAGCTGGTCGAGGATGGATCCGCGGATGAGCTCGACGCCGTGAAAGAGCGGCGTCACCCACGCGACCGCGCGCAGCGGCTCCGGCAGGTTGGTGAGGGGGAAGAACGTGCCGCTGAACAGAAAGAGCGGGTTGATGACGAAGCGAAAGATGGCGCTGAAGCCGACATCGTTCTTCTGCGTGGCGGTGAACGCGATCAGGCAGGCCGCAAAGGAGGTGCCGATCAGGACGGCGAATGGCACGGCCAGAATCGCCAGCGGCGTACGCACGATGCCGAACAGCGTCAGCACGACCAAGAAGATGGCCGCCAATGAGCCGATGCGGAACGCTGTCCACGCCAACTCGCCGTAGACGATGCTGCGGATCCCGACCGGGGTCGAGAGCATGGCCTCGTAGTTCCGGCCCCACATGATCTTGTTCATGATCGGGTAGGTCGATTCGAACGTGGCCGTCTGCATCGCCATCGCGGCCAGCAGGCCGGGGCCCAGCCAGTCGATGTATGGCACGCCGCCGAATGCTTCGAGACTGACGGGCGTCAGCAATGCGCCGATGCCGATGCCCATTGCGGTCAGGAAGAGCACCGGTTGAAGGAAGCCGAACGCCAAACTGCGGTGCCAGAGGCGCCGGTAGACGAGCCAGTTGCGCTGCCAGACGCGGCCGGAGGCGGTGAAAACGGTCATCGGGTACCTATTCGACCAGCGAGCGACCGGTCAGGCGCAGGAAGACGTCCTCCATGCTGGACCGGCGCACGAGCGCGCTCTCGACCGGGATCTTGCGCAGGTTGACCTGTTCCAGCGTGCGCTCGCCGTTCTCGGTGTACAGCAGATGCCGATCCGGCAGCTCCTCGACCCGATCGGCCAAGCCGTCGAGCTGACCGTTCAGATCGTCGCGCACCGCATCGGTGAAGCGCAGCTCGAGCACCTCCTTGGTTGAGTGCTCGTCGATGAGCTGCCGAGGAGAGCCTTCCGCGACGATCTTCGCCTTGTCCATCACCACGAGGTGGTCGCACAGCTGTTCCGCCTCGTCCATGTAATGGGTCGTGATGATGAGCGTCGCCCCGCGGCGCTTGAGCTGGTAGAGGCGCTCCCACAGGAGATGTCTTGCCTGGGGATCGAGCCCGGTCGTCGGCTCGTCCAAAATTACAAGCTCCGGGTCATTGATGAGGGCGCGCGCGATCGTCAGGCGCCGCTTCATGCCACCGCTGAGTGGCTCCACCTGGTCCTTGGCGCGCTCGTCGAGCTGGACGAACTCGAGCAGCTCATCGGTCCGCTTGTTGGCGACGTCGCGCGGAATGTCGAAATAGCGCGCGTACATCTCGAGGTTCTCGCGCACAGTGAGCTCGGTGTCCAAATTGTCGATCTGCGGCACCACGCCCAGCTTCGACTTGATCTCGCGCGCGTGAGTGCGCGGATCCATGCCGATCACGCTGAGCGTGCCCTCGGTCACTGGGCTGGAGCAGGCGATCATGCGCATCGTGCTCGTCTTGCCGGCGCCGTTCGGACCGAGAAATCCGAATGCCTTACCCGGACGCACGTCGAAATCGACGCCATCCACGGCGGTGAAGCCGTTCGCGTAGCGCTTCGTCAGGCCGCGGGCATGGACAAGGGACTGCTGCTGGTTCGTCATGGGGTCTCGCATTCTAGACCGATGCGTCACGCATTTCTCATCGGTCCCCATGCTGGCTCCGATTCCTGGCGCGTGGCGTCATATTCGAGGTGGTGAGCGCGGTGTTCTGCGCGATTGGCCCGACACGGCACGGTTGCGTCGCTCAGCGGCGCTAATCGCGAACGAACCGGCCGGAAGGGGCTTGAACTACTCTTCGTTCACGATTTCCACCGCTCAGCGGCGTGAATCCGACGTAGGCTCGGGTCGACATCTGTTCCGTCGGTCTTCCTTCACGCTTAGCGCCGCTGAGCGGCGGCACTGACCGAGTTTCGGCGCCGGGTACGCCGAAACGACCTCGTCCCGCCCGATCTGATCGTTTCACGGTCCCGCGGCGAGGGAGTCCGCACGGGGATCGGCGCCGCCCTCGTAGGAGCCGTCGGGACGGCGACGGATCATCTGCGCCCAGCCCATGACCGGCGTCTGCGGATCGACCAGCGAGACTTCGTGGCCCCGGGCGCGCATCGCCTCGACAGTCGCGGTATCCACGCCATCGGACTCGATCTTCACCGGGCCGAGCGGCCGTCCTGCCGCCTCCGTCTCGACGACGAACCGCGGCCGATCCACGACATCCTGCGGATCGAGCCCGTCATCAACCAATCCCTGGACCAGTTGCACCATCGTCTGCGGCTGGCCGTCGCCGCCCATCGCGCCGAACGCGACCTCCGCACCGCCGTCGCGCAGGATCATCCCCGGCATGAGCGTGTGGAGGGTTCGCGACCGAGGTGTCAATGCATTGGGATGCGCCGGATCCAACGAGAAGTAGGCGCCGCGGTTCTGGAGCATGATCCCGGTCGAGCCGCCCATGATCCCGGAGCCGAAGCCCATGTAATTCGACTCGATAAGGCTGACCATCATGCCGTCGGCATCGGCGGCGCACAGGTAGACCGTACCGCCACCCGGTCGGTTCGTCGGCTCATACCGATGCGCCTGCTCCGGCGACAGCCGCGACGCCAGCCATGATGCGTGCTCAGCCGACAGCAGGACCGACGGGTCGGCGAGCCCGCGCTCCGGATCGGCGATGAAGTGGTCTCGCTCGCTCCAGGCGACCTTGACCGCCTCGATCTGGGCGTGCAGGCGGTCGGCGGAGAGCGGCGTGCCCATCGGCCAGTCCAGGGTCGAAAGGACATTCAAAGCCATGAGCGCCGTGATGCCCTGTGAGTTGGGCGGCATGGTGGCAACCTCGACGTCACGGTACCGGGTGGAGATGGGCTCGACCCAGTCGCCTCGGTGGGTGGCGATGTCATCCGCGGTCATGACGCCGCCGGCGGCCTGGATGGCTCGCGAGATCTCCGCACCGATTGGCCCGCCGTAGTAGGCCTCGCGTCCGCCTTCGGCAATGGCGCGCAGCGAATCGGCGAGAAGAGGCTGCCGAAGGATTTCCCCGGCACCCCCGGCGTCGCCAAACACGGCGCGTGCTTCGTCGTCGAACATGGGCAGTGAGGCGGCGATGGCCCGGGCGTTGATGGCGGTCAGCGCGTAGCCCTCGTGTGCCGTGCGCGCTGCAGGCCGGACTGCATCGGCGAAGGAGCTGCGGCCGAACCGATCGAGAAGCTGGACCCAGGCATCGACGGCGCCGGGCACGGTGATGGGCATCGGCCCCTTGGTCGGCATCACGTCATGGCCAGCGTCCCGCACCGTTTCGATCGTCAGCGCGGCGGGGGAGCGGCCGCTGCCGTTGAAACCGTGGAGGTGCTGCTCGACTGGATCCCAGACGAGCGCGAATGCATCACCACCTATCCCGCAGGCATTGCAGTAGACAACCGCGAGCATGGCGTTGGCCGCGACCGCGGCATCCACGGCGGTTCCGCCGGCGCGGAGGGCCTCGACGCCGGCGGCCGTTGCCAGGGGGTGAGGCGTGACGACCATGCCACGCGGCGATGTGATGGAGGGCATCACCATGACCGTACCAGACTGCGAATGGCATGAAACGTGCGACTGCACAGTAGCAAGAATTGAGAGGACTCGGACATGACCATGACCGTCGCCGTTATCGGCGCGACCGGCTTCGTCGGCAGCCACCTCGTGCCGCACCTGGTGAGCGCCGGCCATCGGGTGATCGCAGTTTCGCGCGACGGTCGTCGAACCGCCGGCTGGGGTGAGCCGATCGAGCCTCGCGCGGCCGATGTCAGCACCGGCTCCGGACTTGACGAGGCTCTCATCGGGGCCGATGCGGCCGTCCACCTCGTGGCCATACCCCGCGAGTCGAAGGGCAATTCGTTTGAGAAGATCAACGTTCAGGGGACGCGACGCGTCGTGGAGGCCGTCGAACGCTCCGACATTCAGCGTCTGGTGCACCTCTCGGCCATCGGCGTCGTCGACGACCCGAAGCTCGGATTCCTGAATTCCAAATGGCTCGGCGAGCAGGCGGTTCGCAGCAGTTCGTTGAATTGGGTCGTCCTGAGGCCGTCGCTGCTCTTCGGCGACGGCGACGGGTTCTTCAACCTCGTGAAGGAGACCCTGCGCTACTGGTCTCCGGGCATCGTCGCCATCCCGGGCAAGGGCGACGCGCGCTTCCAGCCGTTGTCGGTGGATGACCTGGCTCTCGCGATCGAGAAGAGCCTGACGGAAGTTGACCGTGCAGGATCGCTCTATGAGCTCGGTGGCCCTGATTGGGTGACCTATGGCGAGATCGTCGACAAGGTCATGAAGGTGACGCGCATGCGTCGTCTGAAGCTGCCGATGCCGATTCCGCTGATCAGCGCGCTCACATCGGTCACCGACCGCGTCCTGCCCGCATTCCCGGTCAGCCATGACCAGATCAGCTCGCTTCAGCGGCCAAACTACACCGATCGCGACGCCTTCGGGCAAGCGTTCGGCGTCATGCCCCGCAAGCTCGACCTGCAGTACCTGCGCTGAGCAGGTTTCCTATCAAATTCTCATCCATGGAGAGCTAGCGGCACTATCGCAGCCTCCAGCGGGGTGGTCTCTGCGCGGCTGAGCGTGGGCAGCGGCGCGCACCGTGGTCGATTCTCTCCGGGTGAGAATCCGACACGGTTC
>JBBJNX010000115.1:0-6692 GCA_037721115.1 Candidatus Limnocylindria bacterium | reverse complement strand
CATATGCCGGACTGGCAGTGGCTCTCCTTGTGCTCGCTCCGATGCTGATGGGCGTGTCGTGGACCAGCGCTCAGTTGTTCTATCCCGACATGGCGTGGGGCGTCGTGTTCAGCGGGTACGTCGCTCTCGCGTGGGCCATTGGCCGCTTCTATCTCGCGATTCGCGACGCGGCGCTGCGGCGCGCGATAGCCTTACCGAGATGATCGCCATCTTGCCGCGACCTTACTCGCGTCCCTTCTCGCCTTCCACCTCGCCCTTGCGGCAGGGGCGCCCTTGGGGGCCATGGCCTGGGGCGGCCAGTTCCCGGGCGTCCTGCCGATGCGCCTGCGGGTGGCGAGTGCCGTCGCCGGGCTCTAGCGGCCGTCGTGCTCAGCGCGGGAGGCATCATCGGCGACACCTGGATGCCGCTCGACACGGACATAGCACTCTGGGTCCTCGTGGTGTTCTTCGCGATCGGCACGATGGTCAACGCGCTCTCGCGGTCGCCCCGCGAGCGGATCTGGAGCCCCGTCTCCGCCGTACTGGCAATCTGCTGCGCCATCCTGGCGCTCGGATAGGGCCCGCGGTCGGCGAAGCCCGCTCAATACCGCACTGAGACGCCGTCGACCGACTGAGTCGAAGTCAGCTGCCCTGATCCACTGGGCTACGGGCGCGCATTCACGCTCATCCTGAGCGCGAGGGTGCGCGTATCGTAGCCGAGAGCTTACGGGTCGTAGCATCCCGAGTCCTTCCCTGTCGCCAACGAATGAGAGGTACGCGATGACACGACCGCGACGGGTCCTCCACAGCCCTTCGACCGAACCGGAGCCTTTCGATCCTTCCGCCTTTCCCGGGCTCGCGGAACGCCGACGGGCTGATGGCGGTGCCGCGAGCCAGCGTTGGCGCGAGCTCGTGGCATCCAACGCGACGATCATCGCAGACGGCGCAATGGGCACCATGCTCTTCGCCAATGGGCTGATGTTCGGCGACCCGCCAGAGGTCTGGAACCTCTCGAAGCCGGATGTCGTGCGACGCATCCACCGTGGCTACCTGGACGCCGGCTCGCAGATCCTGATGAGCAATACCTTCGGTGGCAACCGAATGCGGCTCAGCCTGCACGGCCTCCAGGATCGGGTCGCGGAGCTCAACCAAACCGCCGCGATCCTCCTGCGGAACGAGGCCGATGCAGCCGGTGGTGATGCGCTCGTCGCCGGTGACATCGGACCGAGCGGCGCGATCCTTGCACCGACCGGCACGCTCGCCTACGACGAGTCGGTCGACATCTTTGCCGAGCAGGCCGCGGCACTCGTCGCGGGCGGCGTCGATCTGATCTGGATCGAGACGATGTCCGACCTGAACGAGATCAAGGCCGCCATCGAGGGCGTCCGGCGCGTCTCGCCCGGCATTGCGCTGATCACCACGATGACCTTTGACACCCGCGGCCACACCATGATGGGGGTCTCCCCGGAACAGGCGGTCGCATCGCTCAGCGCCTGGGGCGCGGACGCGATCGGTGGCAACTGCGGCAACGGTCCGGATGAGCTCGTCACAGTCATCGAGCGCATGCGCGCCGTCGACCAGGACGCGATCCTCGTCGCCAAGTCGAACGCCGGGATGCCGGAACTGGTCGACATGCAGGCGGTCTACCGCTCGGATCCCGACACGATGGCGGCCGCGGCACTCGCCATGCGCGATGCGGGCGCCTCCATCATCGGCGGCTGCTGCGGGAGCACCCCGGAGCATCTCCAGGCAATCGCGGCCCGCATCGCGCGCTGATACAAGGTGGCGGCGCTTCATATCGGCGCCATGGTCGCGAATGGCGGAGGCGGTATCCTCGCGAGATCGGCCCGAATCACTCCCGGAGGAATCTCCTTGCAGCTGTCCCGACTCATCACCGCGGTTGATGCTCACGCCGGCGGAGAGCCAGGCCGCGTCATCATCGGCGGCGTGCTCGACGTGCCGGGCGACACGATGTACGCCAAGATGCGACACCTCGCCGACCATGGCGACGGCCTGCGCCGATTAATGCTGCGAGAGCCGCGCGGATACCCGGCTCTGTGCTGCAATCTCGTGTTGCCGCCGACCCTACGGGAGGCCGACGTCGGCCTGGTGATCATGGAGCAGACCGAATATCCTCCGATGTCGGGCAGCAACACGATCTGCACAATCACGGTGCTGCTGGAGACCGGGATGATTCCGGCAGTCGAGCCTATGACGGAGATCGTGCTGGAGACGCCGGGCGGGCTGATCCGCGTGCGGGCAGAAGTCGCGGACGGAAAAGTGACGAGTGTGACCTTCCGCAACGTCCCATCGTTCGCCGCGCATCTCGGCGTGCCGGTGGAGGTGCCAGAGCTTGGCACAGTGGAAGTCGACATCGCGTACGGAGGCATGTGGTTCGCCATTGTCGAGGCCGGGCCGCTCGGATTCAGTGTTACGCCGGACGAGGGGCGAGACCTCGTCCGCGTGGGCGAGATGATCAAAGCCGCGTCGCGAGAACAATGGCCAGTGGTTCATCCCGAGAACCCGGAGATCGCCGGCGTTTCGATCTTGCAGTTCAGCGCACCACCGCTTGCCCGTGGCGCGTCGATGAAGAACACCGTCGTCGTCTCGACTGGCACTCTCGACTGGCAGCGACCTGAAACGTGGACGGGGATCCTGGACCGATCGCCGTGCGGCACCGGCACGTGTGCCCGCATGGCAGTGCTCCACGCCCGCGGCCAGCTTGATCTGAACCAGGACTTCATCCACGAGGGAATCCTCGGGAGCACTTGGACCGGCCGCCTCGTTGAGGAGACGCGTGTGGGTACCTACGCGGCCGTAACCCCGACCATTACCGGCCGCGCCTGGATCACCGGACTCGCGCAGTACGTGGTCGACCCCGGTGATCCATTTCCTGAAGGCTTCACCATCGGCGACATCTGGGCGATGGGTAGATGAAGCCGCCCGGCGGGAGCGCGAGCAGGCCGTCGAGATCGATCACCACAGCGCCAACCCGGTCTCCTCGTCAGGCTGACGGACCAGGGAGACGCCACCCAGCTCCCGGATCATGACCTCACCCGCGAAGATCTCGCAACCGCGGATGAGATGTCCGCCGACGGTGAGGCCGCCGGCATCGGCGAAGGTGGCGTGCGCGTGCAGGAATGGGCGACCGTCACGCATCGAGATATTGCCCGTGAAGCCGACGATCTCGTGGTGGGTGGCGGAGTCGAGCTCGCGGTAGCGGTGATCGTCCTGCTCGTAATAGGCGTAGCGGGCGTGGCGCACGGCGCCGATGACGGTCACCTGCGCGGCCGCGATTCCATGCTCCACGCAAAAACGCTCGATCTCCTCGACGAGATCAGAGCCGGTTGCCAGGCGCCCGATGAACGCGCGGCCGGCGGTCGCCTCCCAGAATCGCATCGATCCTCCTATTCGAACTGCTTGAGGTGGCGAACGATCGGCATCGCCGCGGCCACTCGCGCCGGGTAAAGCCCGGCCAGGGCAGCTATGCCCGTGCCGACCAGGATCACGGCGACGAGAAGCCCCCATGGCACACGGAAGCCGCCGCCGAGATCCGCGGATGCGCCACCGTTCACAAGGGCGTAGGCGACCGCCAGGCCGGTGATGATGGCCAGCACACCTGCGATCGCGCCCATGATGGCGGCCTCCGCGACGACCATTGCCTGCACCTGCCCGACCGTCATGCCATGCGCGCGCAGAATCGCGATCTCGCGCACCCGCTCGCTGATGCCGATGCCGAGCGTGTTGACGATGCCCAATGCGCCGATCACGACCGCGATGAGCGCAAGCACATCGAACAGGCCGACAAGTCGATCCAGGGAGCGGCCCAGGTCGCCGGCAAGCTCACGCGCCGTGAGCGGCTGCGCCGCCAATTGCGTGGCCGTTTCGCGCACCGCACTGGCGAAGACGGTCGGGGCGATCCCGGGTTGGGGCACCATGACCCACAACGACGCGGTGGTGACACCGAACCGGTCACGCGCGTCCGCGGCGCTGATGAGGAGCGCGCCGTCCGGCGTGCGTGCCGGAATCGTGTATTCGACGATGCCCGCCACCACGAAATTGGTTGCCTCGGCGCCTGGCTGGCCAAGGGTCAGCGGATCCCCCACTCCGACGCCGACGCGCGCGGCGAAGGAGGCCGGGACCAATACCGCGCCTCCTCCGCGCAGGGCGGCATAGGCATCGGCTCGCGCGACCCCGACAACAATGAGCGCGCCTTCATCCTGGAAGACGTTCGGGTCGATCCCGGCCAGGACGACCTCCTCCTGACCATCATCTACAAGGCGGATCGCGGGCAACTCGAGCAGCGGGCTCGCCAGCTGGAGGCCGGGCGTGGATTCAAAGGTCGGACGGAACGATTCGACGTCGAGCGGCACGCTACTCCGGATGGCGCTGCCGCCGGGAAGGATCGATGCCACCCAGCGTTCCGCGCCGGCGCGAGCCGACTCGGCCACCGTGCCAAGCGCCACGACCGCGGCCAGCGCGATCATCATCGCGCCGACCGTCAGCCCCGTCCGCACTCGATCACGCGACAGGTTCGCGCGACCGAGCAATCCCTGGGCGCCAAAGATCCACTCGAACGGACGGCCGATGATTCTGCCGAGCGGCTCGAGCAAGTACGCGGTGGCGACCGCACCGCCCAGGAGAAGCGCCAGGGACAGGATGAGTGGCAGGAGCGGCGTGCCCGCGCGCTCGATCGGCAAGAGGAGGATACCGAGGACCACCACGACGAGCTCGGCGACGATTAATGTGCGCAGGCGGGCGCTCAGCCCAAGCCTGGATTGTCGGGACGGCCGGAGCGCGGCCAGCGGAGACAATCGGGCCGCTCGAATGGCCGGCACGATGGACCCGGCAACCGTCACGCCCAGACCGAGCACAAAGGCAAGTCCCAGCCCGAGCGGCGGGATTGGCAGGCCGACCACAAGCGCCGCCCGCGTCGACGTGAGGAAGGCGATCATGCCGGCAGCCAGGATGATCCCCACGACCAGGCCAAGCACGCTGCCGGCAACGCCAAGCGCCAGGGCCTGCCGCAGCACGAGGCCCAGCACCTGTCGTGAGGTGGTCCCTGCCGCTCGCAGCAGCCCCAGCTCTCGGGTCCGCTCGCCGACCGTCATGGCCAGCGTATTCCCGACGAGAAAGGCGCCGACCACCATCGCGATCAGTCCGAACAGGAAGCCGACGCTCGCAAAGCTTGCCTGCGCGGAGGCGAGGCGCTCGGCCGCGTCGGCCGCGGTCTCCACGATAAAGGGCTCCTCGAGACTGTCGGTCACCCGGGCCAGCGGGACGCTGACGTCACCCTCGCCGAGATCCAGATCGAGATAACGGATCGGAGCCGGCACCAGGAACGACTCATCCAGCGTCGAGCGCGACACCACCAGCACCTCGCCCTGCTCGAGCGCGGCGAAGCCGCTATCGGCCACCAGCCCGATGATGCGGAGCGGCGGAACCCCCTCGCGACGCCCATCAAGGCGCAGCTGGTCTCCCACGTCGAGTCCGCGACGCGCGGCCCACGACGCGGAAACGAGCGCATCGGTCGGACTGTCGGCTGAGAGAGGTACGCCGGCCACCAGCCGCGGTTCCCGCACGCGCGCATCAATCTCCGGGTCGACCCCGAACACGACGAGCGAGAAGACCTGCTCGTCCGGGCCGGGATCGGTGTGCACGACCAGCCGACGTTCCGATACCGGCGCCGCGGTGATCACACCCGAGACGGCGCGCAGTGATTGAACGGTGCGCGGCGTAAAGCCTGTCTCATCAAAGGCGCGCAGTCGTACGTCGGCCGTGCCGAGCAGGTCGGCCGTCGCACTGCGCAGCGCCGCATCGGAGGCCGCTGTCGTGATGAGCGTGGCGGCCACGACCGCGACGCCCAGCGCCACCCCGATGATGGCCAGCGCGGTCCGCAGCGGTCGGGCGAGCAAGCCTCGCCAGGCGATCGTCGCCAGGCGCATCGGCCTAGAGGCCAAGCTCTGCCAGGCGCACGATCAGGGGACGCGCCTCGTGATCGCGCCGACGCCCGAGCACGATCTCGTCACGAATCTGCCCGTCGCGGACAACGAGCACCCGATCCGCGTAGGCGGCGGCACGCGCGTCGTGAGTGACGAGCACGATCGTCTGTTCGAGCCGATCGGCGGAGTCCCAGAGCAGGTCCAGGATCTCGATGCCCGTCGTGTAGTCCAGGTTGCCGGTCGGTTCATCCGCGAGGAGGATGGCAGGCGCGGTTGCGAGCGCCCTGGCAAGCGCCACGCGCTGCTGCTCACCCGCCGACAGCTGATCCGGACGATGCTCGGCCTTATCACCGAGGCCGACCAGTGCCAGCAGCTCGGTGACTCGGTCCCTGTGTCGGCTGGCGGCTTCGCCGGCGATCATGAATGGCAGCGCGACGTTCTCCGCCACGCTCAGCAGCGGGATCAGGTTGAAGAACTGGAAGACAAAGCCGGTCTTGTCGCGCCTCGTGAGCGTGCGGTGCTCCTCGTCGAGACCTGAGATGCCGATCCCGTCGATGACGACCTCGCCCGACGTCGGCAGATCGAGCCCGCCAAGCAGGTGCAGCATCGTTGACTTGCCGGAGCCGGAGCTGCCCATGATTGCCAAGAACTCGCCGCGCTGCACCTGAAGCGAAACGCCTCGGAGCGCTTCCACTTCCCCATCGCCGATCGGATACCGCTTGACGAGATCCCGGGCTTCGAGGATGGGGGGCATGCGGAGCAGTCTACCGG
>JBBJNX010000114.1:0-6718 GCA_037721115.1 Candidatus Limnocylindria bacterium | reverse complement strand
GCCCAGCGGAAGGTTGTCGTCGGGGTCATCGTCGGCGCGACGGAGGATCCCGAAGTCACAGCCCTCGTTGGCTTGCAGGACGTTATCCATGAACAAGGCACCGTAACCCCGCCGGTAGTGGCGCGCCGGCGGTGGGCGCGCCTCGATCCGACGCGCGATCTCCCGCTGCTCGACCTCCAATTCGAGTAGGCCCGCGTCGACGTCCATCGCGATCATGTCACCGCTCTCCACTGCGGCGATCGGCCCGAGGGCGGCGGCCTCCGGAGCAACGTGGACCACCATCGCGCCGTGGGACCCGCCGCTTATACGGCCATCGGAGATCCGAACCATGTCCTGGACGCCGGCGGCGCTCAGCCGACCGGGCACCGGGATGTGCCCCCACTCCGGCATGCCAGGTCCGCCGAGCGGACCCGCGCCCTTGAGCACGATTATCGACTCGGGGGTGATCTCAAGGTCAGGGTCGTCGAGTCGATTCGCGAGCTCCTCGACGTTCTCGAACACAAAGGCAGGGCCGCGGTGCTGCAGCAATTCTGGCGAGGCAGCGCTTCGCTTGATCACGGCTCCACCGGGAGCGAGCGATCCTCGCAGCACCGCCAGGGCGCCATGCGACTGCACCGGGTCGTCGAGCGGTCGGATGACGTCATGATCGAGGCTGCGATGAGCGGCGACGTTGCCCGCGACGGTTCTCCCGGTGACGGTGACGAGGTCTTGGTGCAGCAGGTCGCCCATCTCGCCCATCAGGGCCGGCACTCCACCGGCATGGAAGAACGCCTCGAGCAGGTGCTCACCGGACGGGCGGAGATTGGCCAGAACGGGCACACCGCCCCCCGCCCCGAAGTCGTCCAAAGTCAGGTCAACGCCGAGGCGTCCGGCCAGGGCGAGCATGTGAATCACGGTGTTGGTCGACCCGCCGATCGCGTGCATGACGCGGATGGCGTTCTCGAACGCCGGTTTGGTCATGACTTCGCTCGGACGCGGGCCGCGTTGGGCGATCTCGACGGCGCGGGCTCCTGCGCGTTCGCAGAGGACGTGGCGCCGGGCGTCGACGGCGGGAATGCTGGCGTTGTTCGTCAGAGCCATTCCGAGGGCTTCGCCCACGACGGCCATGGACATCGCCGTCGCCATCTCCATGCAGTGGCCGTGGCTCCGGCAGAGAGAGGCTTCGAGCTCACGGTACTCCTCGACCGACATGCGCCCGTGCCGCACCTCATAGCTGTAGCGCCAGAAGTCAGTACCTGAACCGACTTCCTGACCCCGGAAGTATCCCGTCAGCATGGGGCCGCCTGTCACCAGGATCGCGGGAACGTCGGCGCTGGCCGCGCCCATCAGCACTGCCGGCGTCGTCTTGTCACAGCTTGACAGCAGCACCACGGCGTCAAGCGGGTGGGAGCGGATCATCTCCTCCACGTCCATGGCCGCGAGGTTGCGGTAAAGCATGGCGTTCGGTTTCATCAACGTCTCCGACAGCGAGATGACGGGAAACTCGAGTGGTAGCCCTCCCGCCTGCAGGACGCCGCGCTTGACGTGATTGGCGAGTGCCCGCAGGTGAACGTTGCAGCCGACCAGCTCGCTCCAGGTGTTGCAGATCCCCACCACCGGGCGACCGCGCAGCGCCTCGTCGGAGAAGCCGCACGGCTTCAACCAAGCTCGATGGTTGAAGCCGTTGATGTCGTCCCCCGTGAACCAGTGGCTGCTCCGCGATGCTTCCCCGGGCCCATCAGACCCATCGACGAAGCCCGCGCTCATGGTATTGCCTCCCACCGCTTGGGTATCGTCATGGCGCCAATCTAACATCTGTACGATTAGTCGCCGACGAGGTGACGATCACGACGCTGTTCAAGGCAATCATCCCAAGTCGCTCCGAACGACGGCGAGGGGCTGAGCAACGGCAACCTCGGGATCACGCCAGTTCAAGCTTGTGTCGATCATCGAGTACAGCGCGGTACGAGCGGTGTCCACGCCGACGCCCTTGTCCCCGATGAGGGCTTGCAAGCCGAGACCGTCAAGGAGGCCGAGGAAGTTCAGCGCGAATGCGGCGCCGTCAGCGGGCTTCAACTCGCCACGATGAACTGCTTGATCGACAATCTCGGCGATCGCGTCGCGTTCGTAAGCGTGGCGTTCGGAATGGACCTCGGCCAAGGATGGATCCCGAGAGGCCTTTGCCCAGAGTTCGAGCCACAGTCGCCAGAGCGCGCGCCGCTCCTCGTCGACGGGCAGGTTGACGTCGACTATGTATCGAAGTCGGTTGCGGGCTCCTGCTTGGGAATCTGCCTCTTCGAGGAAGCGCTTGGTGAAGTCTTCGGAGGCCTCCCTGAGCGCCTCGGCGAGGATCTCCTGGACGCCGCGGAAGTGGTAGGTGATGGTTCCGATGGAGATGCCCGCTTCCTTGGCGATCTCCCTGATCGTGGTGCCTTCGAGGCCACGAGCTGCGATGCAGCGCCGAGCTGCCCCGAGAATCAGACGGCGTCGCACCTCGGGTGGATGGCGCTGACGCTCCGAATCGGCCGGGATCACACCCATCGAATGAGCCTACGCAGTCGCACGGCTGAGACACGGAGGGGTGAAGGCGTCATGCGCACTGAGATGATCGACCGCTTCACGCCGCGGTCATTCAAGTGCCCGGAGTGCGACATAGGTAGCCGAGGTCGACCGGAAGAGCGACGCCGTTGATGGCGAGAGCCTTATCGGAGAGTAGGAAGGCAACCGTCTCAGACACCTCCTGGGGAGCGAGTAGCCGTCGTTCGAGATGCCCGGCCGTCAGCTCGGCTTCCGATTCGCTCGGGTCGAGACCGAGCATCTCGCGATCCGTGTCGAGCATCGGGGTGCTGACCATGCCGGGGCACACTGCGTTGCAGCGCACTCCGCGGCCCGCCAGCTCATTGGCCAGTGTTCGCATCAGCCCGATGACTCCGTGCTTGGCTGCCGAGTAGGGACTCCAACCCGCGGCACCCGAGAGCCCGGCCACGGATGAGATGAGGACGAACGAGCCGCGTGCCGCGATGATCGCCTCGGCGCAGGCGCTGACCGATCGCCAGACTCCGGTGAGGTTTATGTCGATGACCGTCTGCCAGTCGTTTTCTTCGACCATCCACGCGGGCGCGGGCGTGGCGACCGTGACGCCCGCGTTGGCAACCAGCGCGTCGATGCGCCCCCAGCGGTCGAGAACGTCCTCGACCGCCGCTCGCAGGGTCCCGAGGTCGCGCACGTCGGCGTGAACGGCCATCGCCTCGCCGGCGCACTCGTCGGCAACCGCCCGGGCGGCGTCGATCCTCACGTCGGTGCACGCCACCTTGAAGCCTTGTTGGGACAAGAGGTGGGCGTGGGATGCTCCCATTCCGCTGCCCGCGCCGGTGATCAGGACGACGCTCATCGTGCGACCTCCATGAGAGCGCGGCTGACCGTCACGGGCCGGTCTCTCTGGGCCGACGTCGTGATTGCCTCGAGCGTCTCGACGCACCGCAAGCCGTCCTCGCCGGAGAGCCGCGACGGAACCTTGTCGAGCACCACTTCGACGAAGTGGCGGAACTCAGCCGCGTAAGCCACGAACATGCTGTCTTCGTGCGGGGCGAAGGCTTCCACCACTGTGCCCTGCGCGGACAGCCCGTCTCTCGCGGCGTGTACCACGACGTTGCGCTTGGGGTCGAACGCGACGCCGCCGTGCTCGCACACGACCGACATGGAGAACGCCTCCTCGAAGCGCTTGAGCGGGTCGTGCTGGGCAACTTGAAGCGATGCGATGGCGCCGTTGGTGTGTCTCATCACCACCGCGATGGCGTCCTCGTAGTCGGTGTAGTCATCAGTTGTGGGGCCGGTCATGGCGAACACGGTGTCGACCTCCGACGCCAGCACGTGGCGCAGCGTGTCGATGTCGTGGATCCCGGTCCAGTACAGGAGGCCGCCACAGTCGCGCCTGCGCCGCCACCAGCCCTCAAAGACGGGCGACCAGTGAAATCCGGAGACCTGGACCGCCACCGGAGCGCCGTAGGTTCCGCCGCGTACCAGTTCGGCGAGCCGCGCATAAGGCGGGAAGAGCTTCTGCATGTGACCGACCATCAGCTCCACGCCCGCGACCTGCGACGCGCTGATCATCGCCACGCAGTCCTCGCTGGTCACGGCCATCGCCTTCTCACAGAACACGTGCCGACCACGTGACGCGCTCAGTTCGACCAGCTCCCGGTGAGTCGAGTGCGGAGTGAAGATCGCGACTGCGTCGCAGACCTCGGCATCGAGCATCGCTTCTGCGGTGGCGTATCCCGGAACCTCGAGGTGCTCCGTCCCGCGACGGCGGCGCACCTCGTCGAGCTCACATAGGGCGGTCACCTCCAGCCGGGGAAGCCTTTTGAGGACCCGCTCGTGGAGGAGCTCGGCGAACCATCCGTAGCCCACCACCCCTAACGCGACGCGCTCAGGCATCCATCGCCTTCCCGGACTCCGGATCGAACAGGTGCGCTTCGCGCGGATCGAAGGTCACGTCCATCGCCTCACCGGTCCGTGCGCTGGACCGCGGGTGCACGCGCGCCGTGATCACCGCCGATCGCCGCGCCACCCCATCGTCGGCTCGCAGCTCACTTGGAATCACTGCCGGTGCGTCGATGGAGAACACCACGTGCTTCTCGTCTCCGAGGTCCTCGACCGCGCTCGGAACGACCCGCATCCGGCACAGTCCTTCTTCGCGGGCGAACTCGGCATCCTCGAACGCTGCCGGGCGAAGCCCCAGCACGACCTCGGCCGTCCCATGGCGACGGTTCATCACGGGAACCGTGACGTCGGCTACGTGCACGGATCCATCGACGTGCGTGCCTTGCATCAGGTTCATGGCAGGGGAGCCGATGAAAGCCGCCACGAACACGTTGGCCGGCCGTGTGAAGATCTCGTGCGGCGACGCGCACTGTTGCAGGTGACCGTCGCGGAGGACCGCGACGCGGTCTCCCAGGGTGAGTGCCTCGACCTGGTCGTGGGTTACGTAGAGCGTGGTCCCCTTGACTCGTTCATGCATCTGGCGCAGCTCCATCCGCATGACTCCACGCAGCTGGGCATCGAGATTGGACAGCGGCTCGTCCATGAGGAACGCGCGGGCGTCACGCACGAGGGCCCGCCCCATCGCGACCCGCTGGCGCTGGCCGCCCGACAGGGCGGCCGGCCGTCGGTCCAGCAGATGAGTCAGCTCGAGGATGCGCGCCGCCTCCTGCACGCGCTTTTCGGTGTCGTCCTTCGCGAACCGTCGCATGCGAAGCCCGAAGCCGATGTTCTGAGCCACCGTCATGTGCGGGAACAGCGCATAACTCTGAAAGACCATGGCGACGTCGCGGTGCTTGGGTGGGACGTCGCTGACGTCCTTGTCACCGATGATGATCCGGCCGTCCGTGAGATCCTCCAGGCCGGCGACCATGCGCAGGAGCGTGCTCTTGCCGCAGCCCGACGGGCCCACGAGAACCACGAACTCCCCGGCCTCGACGGCCAAGCTCACGGAGTCGACCGCGCGCACCCCGTTGGCGTAGGTCTTCGAGACGGCGTCCAAGACGATGGTGGAGCTCATGACTTGATCGCACCTCCGGTCAAGCCGCGAACGAAGTATCGCTGGCCGAGGATGAAGGCCACCAGGATCGGGAGGGTGGCGACAAGGGAGCCGGCCATGGTCATCGGGATGTCGACGACGTTGCGGCCGGCGAAGAAGGCGATCCCGGCTTGCAGGGTCCGCTGCTGCTCGTCCTGCAGGAAGACGATGGAGATCAGCAGCTCGTTCCATACCCACAGCGCGTTGACCACGGCGAGAGCAACCAGCGGCGCGCGCGACAACGGCAGGATCACGTGTCGCAGCTCCTGCAGCGACGAGGCCCCTTCGACTCGGGCGGCTTGCAGCAGCTCGTGCGGGATCTCATCAAAAAAGTTCTTCAGAAGCAGGATTGAGAAGGGCATGATGAAGCCGACGTAGATCACGATCGGCGCGAGCCGGTTGTTGATCAGACCGGCGTCGGCGGCCAGGAGGAAGAGCGGCACCAGGACGACGATGGGCGGTACGGCGAGCAGAGCGACGGTCGTGTTGAACAGCGCCCCGGCCGCCCGCGTCCG
Source organism: Candidatus Limnocylindria bacterium (assembly GCA_037721115.1). GTDB lineage: Bacteria > Chloroflexota > Limnocylindria > QHBO01 > QHBO01 > JACDBZ01. The sequence continues at coordinate 649 of JBBJNX010000114.1, read as the reverse complement.
GATCCGGGTGAAGGCGTAGGCCCCGAGCACGGCGATCACCGTTGCCGCGACCACCGCCGCGACGGTCACGATCACGGAGTTCACAAGCAAGCGGCCGAAGCCGTTCTCCGTGAACAGGCGCTCGAAGTTGCTCCACGCCGGGTCGACGGGTGGCAGAAGCCGGCCGGCCTCGAAGAACTGCCCACCTCGCTGGAGAGCAGAGACGATCATGTAGTAGAGCGGCACCAGGTTGATCAGCCCCACCAGTACCAGCAACGCGTGAGGAAGCCGACGGCGACCGATGCGACCGCTCACGTGGACTCCCGGAACAGCCGCTTGCGCAGGACGGCCTGGCCGACGATGAAGACGGTGACGAGGATCAGCAGCATGGTGGCCATAGCGGCGGCGATGTTCGGCTGATCACGGGTGGTCGCCCAGTCGTAGATCTCGAGCTCCATCACGGTCGTTGCGCTGCCCGGACCGCCCTTGGTGAGGACGTAGACGTAGTTGAAGACCCAGGAGAACATCACGATGACGTTGAGCAGCATCCAGAACGCGATGGTCGAGTAGAGCTGCGGAATCGCCACGTGGCGGAGGGTCTGCCACCAAGAGGCTCCCTCCACCCGGGCAGCTTCGAAGAGCTCCTCCGGCGCCGACGCAAGCCGCGCTA
>JBBJNX010000002.1:0-23096 GCA_037721115.1 Candidatus Limnocylindria bacterium | reverse complement strand
CGTGGCGTCAGGGATCTGTGCTCGACTTCGCTTCGCTCCAGACTCGGCTCGGTCGGGTTCGGCCATCGGCAGAACTTCTTGAGGAGGTGCCCGTCGTGCTCGTCGCATTCGACCTGCTCCACCTGCGCGGGGAGGATCTGCTCGAGACGGTACTGCGCGAGCGTCGGCAGCGGCTGGAGGCGCTCGCTCTTCCGGACCGCACCGGCGAGCGACTTCTCCTGTCCCACCTGGCCACGGCCGCGTCGGCCGAGGAGGTGGACCGTCACTTCGACGACGCGCGGGAGCGATACAACGAGGGGCTGATGATCAAGGACCCCGACTCGACGTACCAGCCGGGGCGCCGCGGCCTGGGGTGGCTCAAGCTCAAGAAGGCGCTCGCCACGCTCGACTGCGTGGTGGTCGGCGTGGAGTGGGGGCACGGCAAGCGTCGCGGAGTGCTGTCCGACTACACATTCGCCGTGCGGGAGAGCGAGGAGCCCGATGCGCAACTGCTGACGATCGGCAAGGCCTACACGGGCCTGACCGATGCAGAGATCGCGGTGATGACCGAGCGATTCCAATCAATCACGCTCCAGGACTTCGGGCGTTACCGAACCGTCGTCCCGGAGGTCGTGGTCGAAATCGCGTTCGACCGGATCATGCGTTCATCGCGTCATCGGTCCGGGTTCGCCATGCGCTTCCCGCGCATCGCCCGAATTCGCGACGACAAGTCTCCGGCCTCGATCGATACCCTCCCCGCCGTGGAGGCTATCTTCACCGCCCAGGCCACCGGGCGGATCCTGCTGGCTACCGGATCCGGTGGGGAGACTGAACGGATCGCTGCCACCGGCGAGGCAGATGTCTGACCCGGCCCATACGGGTTTCTTGCCCTGCCGATCTATCGGGCCATGGTGCTCGCGGAGCCATCCGGACGAGCCGCTGTGCCCGATCGATGATGCATTTGGCCTCACGAACGCTACCTCCTGCGCGGTGCGACCCGATACATCGGCGCGGACAACGCAGGGCAGCCCCGGTTAGCATCGGCGCATGAGCCAGGCCGAAGTACCCCAACTACCCGAGCACGTTGCAAAGAATCGCGTGTACTGGGACGAGATCAACGCCCCGCTGTATGCGCCTCATGGCCGGGAGTCGTGGGCGACCGACGAGATCAGGTGGGGCATCTTCGGCGTGCTCGAGACGGAGCTTCACGTGCTGCCGGACGAGCTGCGTGGGAAGGACGTGATTGAGCTCGGCTGCGGGACGGCGTACCTGAGCGCCTGGCTCGCCCGGCGCGGCGCGAACGTGACGGGGATCGATAACTCAGAGGAGCAGCTCAAGACCGCCCGCGCGCTCCAGGATGAGCACGACCTGCATTTCCCGCTCATCCACGGCAATGCAGAGACGACGGGACTGCCGGACGAGAGTTTCGACCTGGCGATCAGTGAGTACGGCGCCTCCATCTGGGCCGATCCGCACAGATGGATCCCGGAGGCCGCCCGAATTCTGCGCCCCGATGGCGAGCTCAGCTTTCTCGTCAACGGCACGCTCTGGGTCCTCACCGTTCCGGAGACGGACGACGAGGGCCCGGCCACCGATCGGCTCCTCCGCCCATACTTCGGCATGCATCGCTTCGATTGGCCCGGGGAGTCGGGGGTGGAGTTCCACCTGGGGTACGGCGACTGGATCCGGCTCCTGCGCGCGAACGGTTTCGAGGTGATGGACCTGATCGAGATTCGGGCGCCCGAGGCGGCCGAGCAGCCTGGCCATCAGTTGGTCGATCCCGAATGGTCGCGGAAGTACCCAGCCGAGCAGATCTGGAGGGTGCGCAAGACCGGGCGCGCCACCCAGGATCGCGCCGTGGCTTCATCAACGCCCGCGACGAGGTCCCGGGGCTGAGGCCCCTTCAGGCTGATCGTCGGGCGGTCGCGGTCGTGGTGGATGTTGTCGCCGGCGCATCGGCCGCATCGAGCACTGCTCGCACAAAGCTTGCCCCGATGCCTGCGTCCAGCCGCCGCGCCCGACCGATGGTGCTGGCCCACCACGGCCCATTTGCTGCCGTCACGATCTCGTCCTCGGGTTCCTCAAGGACGATCCGGGACCGTGAGAGCGGGAAGGCGACCGTTCCTCGCAGCGGCACGTGCCGAACGCCGGCCTGCGCTGCCCAGCGCTCGATGCCCTCACCGAGTGAGGCTGCCTCGTGGCTCGGACTGGTGCGGCATGGGATCCAGTCGCGACCGCGCCCAGCGTGGAACTCCCATGAGCGCCCGCGGACCCGGTAGCGACCCTCCCAGTCGCGAACCGTGAGTGCCCGAACGCCAGCGGGTCCGACGAGCAAACCGTCCAGTCGAGCCGCATCGCGAATCGGCAGCCGTGGACTCAGGACGAGCGTGTAGCTGTCATCGAAGAGCGGCGCGAGGAGCCTTTCGAGCTTCACCGTCGCCGAGTGCATCCGGTTGGGAGACGTCGCTCGGCCCAGCCATGCGGCACCGACGCCCAGCCCGATCGCCGCCGCGCTGGCCATCAGGCCGGTAGTGAGAACGGTGGCGTCGGTGCCGATCAGCGTCACCTCGGAGGCCAGCACGCCGGTGGCGAGCATGCTCAGCGCCATGAGCAGCGGTCGTCGTTGCCGGTGCGAGGCGAGAGCCGCTGGCCGAATCACGCGCATCGGGCAGTCCGTTGCTCGGTTAGGCTGAACGCATGCCGACCACCATCATCGCCACCGTCGATCCCGCACGCAGCCGGGTCGAGGCCCGAACCGAGAGCGACCAGCTCATCAGCATGGACGCCGATCCGCCCGAGGGCGATCGTTCCGCCGCAGGACCGAAGGAGGCGCTTCTCGCCGCGCTCGCCGGATGCACCTCGATGGACGTCGCCAGCATTCTTCGTAAGAAGCGGCAGGTCGCGGACAGCTACCAGGTCCATGTCAGCGGCGAGGTCGCCGATGCGCATCCGAGGGTCTTCACGGCCATCACGGTCGAGCACCGCGTCAGCGGTGCCGTGCAGGCGGAGGCGTTGCGCCGCTCCATCGAGCTTTCGGCGACTCGCTATTGCCCGGTGAGCGCGATGCTCTCGGCATCCGTGACGATCGAGCATAGATACCGACTCACGGATCTCGACGGGACGACCGAGTCCGCACTCGTCGTGGTCACCGGTCCGACGGGGGCCCGTACGGACTCCTAGGATCGGCGGACGACGGATCACGACGCGGTGCGAAGTTCCTGTCCGGTCTCGAGCGCCTCCTCGACAGCCTCCCGGAAGATTTCCAGGTTGAATGGCTTCGCGACGACCGGGCCGATCGACGACAGCTCGGCGAGTCGTTCGCGGCTGGCCGCCGATACGATGATGGCCGGGATGCCCGGCCACGCGGTGCGCAGCAGCTCGGCGATATCGCCACCGTCCCCGTCGGGAAGCATGACGTCGACCACGAGCAGGTGCGGCAGGGCCACATCGATCAGGTCGCCAAGCTCGACGATCCGCGTGCACGTGATCACCACGAAGCCCATGTCGCGCAGGAGATCAGCCTCGAGCGCAGCAATATCGGGATCGTCCTCGAGGACATAGGCCCGGAGCGGCGTGGTGTCATTCATCGGCAAAAGTGTTACGGAAGGCCAATTCGAGGTCTATGGCCCATCGGGCTAGTACGAATGGGGTAACCGGCCGGCTTGCGGACCCTTGGTACCATCACCGCCCGCGTTCGCGGCCCGCACGGCACGGCGGGTCGGAGAGCGCTGAACAGGAGCACAAGACGTCCAATGGCGCGATCGATGTGGCGGGGAGCGATCCAGTTCGGGCTGGTGACCATCCCGGTCAAGCTCTACCTGGCGACCGAGCAGGGAGGCATCGGCTTTAACCTGCTGCACGCCAGCTGTCTCAACCGGATCCAGATGAAGGTGTACTGCCCGTATCACGACGAGGTCATCCAGCGATCAGAGACGGTTCGCGGGTACGAGTGGAGCAAGGGCAAGTACGTCGTCGTGACCGAGGAGGACGTCGACTCGGTCCCGCTGAAGACGATGCGCGCGATCGAGATCGAGATGTTCGTGAACGCGACACGCGACAACCAGGGCACGCAGTTCGTGAAGGCCGCCTACTACCTCGAGCCGGAGCAGATCGGGGCCAAGGCCTTCTTCCTCCTCAAGTCGGTCCTGGCCGAGCAGGGCAAGAGCGCGATCTGCAAGATCGTTCTGAAGGATCGCGAGCAGCTCGCCGCGCTCAACCCGTTCAACACCACCATGCTGCTGACCACGCTGCATTGGCCCGACGAGGTTCGAGCCCTCGACGAGCTCAATCTTCCGGAGGACCAGATCGAGATCAAGGCCAGCGAGAAGAAGATGGCCGAGCAGTTGGTCGCCAGCATGACCGGCGACTTCAGCGCCGATGAGTATCACGACGACTATCGCCAAGCGCTCATGGCCGTGATCGAGCGCAAGGTCGCGGGTGAGAAGCCGGAGCCGGCGACGCGCACGGAGCCCACCAACATCACCGACCTCATGGCGGCGCTGGAGGCATCGGTCGCTGCGGCCCGGCAGGATCGCAAGTCGGCGAAGGCAGATGTGAAGGTCGTCGAGGCCGAAGTGGAGGCCAAAGCACCACGCCAACGCCGGCGCAAGACGGCCTGACGCGGCGGTTCGTGCCCGGAGATCAGCTCGACCTTCCGATCCTGACCGCTCACGGCGGCGGTCTCCTCCCGGTGCGCCTTGCGCCGATGCAGCCGACTGATGGCGTCGCACCATTCGACGACCCTGCCTATCTGTTCGAGGCGTGGTGGCCGGGCGTTCGGGCCCAGGCCTGGATCGAGGGCGGCCGCCTGATTCGCCTGCGCGCCGAGGGGATGGCCGACGCGCTCACCGCATTCGGCGAACTCGTCGATGAGCTGCCGGGCCGTCTCGTGGAGGATGACGTCCTGCTCGACGGCTGGCTTCTCGGACTGGACGAGGGCGGCTGGCTCGACACCGACCTTCTGCGTCGACGCCTGGCTGGAGACCATCACGCCGGCCGCCCGGCGTTCGTTGCCTCGGATCTCCTGTGGAGCGCCGGCAATGACTGGCAACGCCGCCCGTTCGGCGCACGTCGACAGCGGCTCGAGGCGGTGCTCCTGGACGGAGACCGGTGCGTCGTCTCCCATGCTCTGCGCGGCGAGGGCACGCTCTTGGCGGAGGCCCTGGCGCGCTTCGGCCTGGGGGCCATCTCAGCCCGCCGACTCGACGCGCGCTACCGCGCCGGCCCTGCCGGCGACGCGTGGCTGCGGTTGCCACTCGTCCCGGAAGCCATCACGGAACGGCCCCGCCTGGCGCTCATCCAGCGCCTCCCGTTTCCCGAGGGCTCCGGCTAGGGCAGGAGACCCTGGAGTGTCCATGGGAACGGGGGCCTGGTCGTCAGACGCAGCGCCGATGAGACGAACCCGTCACGTGGGTACGCGCGGAAGCTGCCGACGTCAAAGACGATGGTCGGCACGTCCACCTCGAGGTCGCGATCCGGGAAGGCGAGGCCGCGAACCACGGATGCGACCTCGAGCGCATCGTCGATGGGTAGACCCCAGGCGTCGCGAAGGATGATGTTGATGTCGTGCGTTCTGACGTCGTCAGCCCGCTCGCCGAGCGCGCGTGCCAACCACGTCTCGGCCTCGTCCCGCTCCCCGTTCGTGGCATGCGCGAGCGCACGGACCGCGGGGTCCGGAAATTCCGCGGGTTCGATGGTGTCCCCCGTGGCGTGACGCGACAGCAACAGGTTGAGCTGCCACGAGGGGTCGTTGATTCCGGGAAGGGCGCCGGTCCCGATGTCGATCTCCCGAGGCCATTCGACGACGAAGGAGGTGGCTGGCTGCGTCAGGAGCGAGAGCCGATAGGCCGCATCGGCCGCCCTGGTCCGTTCGAGGCGCTCGAGCAGGACGGCGGCATTGAGCAGCTCCGGGGCCGAATAGCGCGCGGTGGCGGCCGCTCGTTCAGCGGCATGGCCGGCGCAATCCGCGTCGCCATCGGCCTCGCACAGGAGCGCCAGATTGGTCCAGGCGGTTGCGTCGCCCGGATTGAGCAGCGTTGCCTGTCGCGCGGCGCGGAGGGCGAGGACGGGCTCGCCGGCGGCATCGGCCGCGACGGCCAACGCCCGCGGACCGGCGGGGTGCCATCGGTCGATCTCGACGGCGCGCGTCAGCCACGTGGTGGCGCCAGCGAAGTCTCCATTCGCAGCGCGGTCCGTTCCCATTCGGTAGGCGATGGCGCCGGCATCGGCGATGACCATGGCGCCCACGAGCGCAGCGCCGATGGCACCGGTGGCCGCCCAAAGCGCCCGACGTCGCAGGTCCGATCCCAGGCGCATGGGCGCCCATCTCACGGCTCCGGCGTCGAGGAGGGCAACCGCGACCAGGAGGATCGCCAGCAGATTGAAGCCCGGCACGAAGGTCAGGTCCTCGAACAGTCCACCCACACCAAGACCCACCAGGATCACGGCAGCGCCGCGGCCGACGGGCGTGCGGCTGCGCCAGGGTCCAGCGACCAGCGCCAGGCTGCCGACCAGGAACAGGGCCGCGAGGAGGCCGATGATTCCGGCGTCGCCGAGCACACCGAGCGCCAGGTTGTGGGAGTGCGGCTGACGCACCGGAAAGCTGAAGTCGGCGGCCGCTGCCTGCCGCGCATAGGGCATGAATCCCGGGCCGATACCGAGGAGGGGATCGCTGTTCCACGCGGCGAGCGTGTCGCGCCACAGCGCGCCGCGATAGAACAGCGAGGTGGCGGCGGTCAGCCTCGGCAGTAAGAGCGTAAGACCGAAAACGGCGACGACGAGTACGGCAACGCCAGCGAATGCCTCCCGGGCGGCGAGCCGTCGAGGACGAAGGCGGTGGCGTTGTCGCCATGCCCAGGGCACGACGGTGATCCCGGCGCCGGCGGCGATCGCCAGCCACGCAGAGCGCGACCCGGAGAGGACGATGAGCGGAATGCCAACGGCCACGAGGCCGATGCGAACGGCGCGCCTCAGCCCCCGCGGCTCGATCAGGCCGGCCAGCGACCAGGCCGGGATGAGCAGGAACGGGGGAACCGCGACGGATCCGAAGGTCGTCGCTTCGGATGGCAGCCGCAGGGGTGGCAGCCCGGGCGCGCCGACCACGATCCATTCAGCGCGCCTGGCCAGAAGTGCCACGAGGATCGGGATCGAGAGCACCAGGATCGGCACACTCGTCACAAGGCCAACCCAGGACGGGCGGTGCCGAACCGCCAGGATCGCGACCGGCAGCATCGCCGCGTACGCGGCGATCGACGCCATCGCGCGCAGGCTCATGCCGAGGTTCAGAGCACCCAACGTTGCGAGGGCGAACGCGACCAGCAGTCCGAGCAGGGGCAGGTCGAGCGTCGTCCGAGGCAACTCACGTCCCCTTATCGCGGTGATTCCCAGGGCGAGGATCGTGCCGATCCCGACGACATGAAGGACGAGTTGAAAGCGAGCGTCCCAGAGCGCGTCATCCCAACCCAAAAAGCCGAACACGATGAGGCCGGCACCGAGCGACAACAACTCCACGGGCGAAAGCGCGCGCGCCCACGTCACGACTTCACGCGTCATTCGCGTGACGAGAGGCGCTCGAGCGCATGCTCCAACTTCGATCGGGGCTCGGCGACGAGTCCGCGCGTGGCTTCGAGCTCCGCCGCGAGGCCGTCGAGCTCTCGTTCCGCGACATCGGATGATGCGTCGAGCTCCAGCTCCACGATGAACAGCTCACCGAGGTCCATCCCACCCTCGGCCATTCGGACCCGGTCGAGCGTCAGTGTGCCGATCGGTGTGCCGTCTTCGAGCGCCACCGAGCGCTCGGTGCGTGTCTGTTCGAGCCGCAGGCGCTCATGCAGCGGACGTCCATCCCTCAGCGTCGCCAGGAGCTCGAGAGCCGGGCTCGGCGCCCAGGCATCGGGGTCGATGGTCGACGTCGCCGGCCCTTCGACCTCGGGACGGCGGTGGCGCCAGCCTTGACTCGATCCGCTCGGCGGCCCCTTCAACGAGATCCGCGTGACGCCCTCTCGCGAGCGGAGACGACAGGCCCAGCGGGCGGCGGCGAGGTGTCCGCCAGTCGTGTCCAGGTAGCGATCGACCTCGTTGACCGTCCGCGCCAGCCCGAGTGCGGCGCGCCCGAGGCGAGTGCGCGTTGCAAGCTCGATGAGCGGTTCGGCGGTCTCCGCCCGGAACCTGGCCTCGACCTCAGTCGGCATAGTGAGCGGCCGCGACTCGGACGGCTTCGGCAACCGCCACGCGCAGCTCCGGCGGCTCGAGCACCTCGACGCCCTGGCCCCACGACAGGATCCATGGTCGAATCTCCACGGTGCCGGCAACCGTCACGGTCAGCTCCAGACCGCCACCGGACAGCTCCGTCAGCTCCTGGGACCGATGCCACACGGCCTCCCGCACGCGATGCGCCACCGAGGTGTCGAACCTCAGCCGGACGCGCTCGGTCGGCGTCGAATCAGACGACCAGATTCCCCACGAATTGGCGAGCCACGCGTCCGGGTCGAAGGTATCGGGGATCTCGTAGCGGGCGGTGGTGAGGATGGCGGAGCGAATACGCTCGACCTTGTACGTGCGCATGGCATCGGCCGGCTCGTCATAGCCGATGAGGTAGACGCTTCGTAGCGCCGCGTCCGGCTCCAGGAAATAGGGATGCACGCGGGTGCGCTTCTCTGTCCCGGTCCCCGGATCGTAGGTCAGCTCCACGACGCGGCCTTCGGCCCAGCCGCGAGCGACGGCGGAGAAGCTTCGCGTGAACGGCTCATTCAGATCGTGCGCGCCCACCGCGAGCATGGTCGCGGCGACGTGGCGGGCGATCGGCTGCGGCAGTGCGTCGGCGAGCTTGGTGAATGCGCTGACAACGGCCGCATCGTACTGGTCGCTCCAGCGCGCGATCAGGCGAGAGGCCAGGAAGAGGACGATCGCCTCCGGCACGGACAGCCGCAGCGGTGGCAGGAAGAACTTGCGGTCGATGCCGTAATGACCGCGTCCCGCCTGGAAGACCGGAACCGCCAGCTCCTCCTCGAGCGCGCGAATGTCGCGATACACCGTCCGCGTCGTCATCCCGGTCAGCCGCGCGATCTCGCTGACCGCCACGCCGGCGTCGCCACTTCCCTTCGAATACAGGATCGAGGCGACGCTCAGGAGCCGCGCCAGCCGGTCGCGCTTGCGGCCGATGCGGTCATCGCTCCCCTCATCGACCCAGCCGTCCCAGGCATCGCGATCAGTCATGGCGTCGCTCCGGTGGCGGCCGGACGTGACGGATCGGACGACCAGTCGCTCCAGGAACCCTCGTACAGCCGGCCGCCGTCAATGCCGGCCAGCTCGAGCGCCAGCAGGTCGTGGGTCGCGCTCAGGCTGGAGCCGCAGTAGGCCACGACCGGCCGGTTGGTCGCGCCGACGGCCGCGTAGCGGTCGCGCAGTGCCTCCGGCGCCAGGAATCGGCCATCCTCGCCGAGATTGCCGGCGAACGGCGCGCTCAGCGCTCCGGGAATGTGGCCCGCGCGGGGATCGATCGGCTCGGTCTCGCCGCGATAGCGCTCAGCGGCACGCGCGTCCAACAGAAGGGATTGACCTCCCAGCAGATCCAGGACGTCATCGGTCCCGACCACGTCATCACGTGGTTCGTGCGCGGTCCAGGCGGCTGCGGGAAGGCCGGGCGGGGCCGTCGACAGCTCGTGTCCCGCATCGGTCCATGCGTTGATTCCGCCGTCGAGGACGGCGCACGCGCCATCGTGGCCGAAGTGTCGGAACAGCCACCACAGTCGGGCGGCGATGCTGCCGCCCGCATCGTCGTAGGCGATCACCACGTGGTCGTCGCCGATCCCTGCATCGCCGAGCACGCGCCCCAGCTTTCTTGGCGTCGGGATCGGGTGACGGCCTGGTCCCTCGCCGGGCGAGCTCAGCTCCTGATCCGCGTCGAGGAAGACGGCGCCAGGCAGGTGGCCGGCCTCGTAGCGCTGACGCCCGGGCGGACCGGAGAGTGCCCACCGAATGTCGGCGAGGCGCAGGGTGTGATCCGCGAGGTGGGCCGCCAGCCAGTCGACGCTGACGAGCGGTCCCGGAAGGCTCAGCACATGTCAATGGTAGCCGCCGCGCGCGACTCACGGTCAGTACCCGGTCTGGACCATGGGCCGGGCCGGGTACTGACCGATAGATCCATGGCCGTGCGGCGTGTGTGCCGCAGTGGGGGAACGCTCGTGCGGAGCGCGGACCGAAATATCGGTCATGGCCGGCGTGAACCGCCCGCCAGGCCGGGAACCGTCGAAATAGCAACGGATCACCTGCGCGACGCCGCGCCAAAGGCGCGCTGGTCCGACCACGCTCCGCAAGATCAGTCAAAGTCAGCCTGAGCAGACCTTCGGCCGGCGACGATCCGTCTAGCGTCTCGCGCCGCAATGGACTTCATGCTTTGGGCCGCGGCATAGATACGTATTTACGCGCGGTGTCCGTGGCGCATCTGACGCACCGCGTGATCGCTCAGAGGCACGCAACCGCCAAGGCAATTCCGGCGATGATCCGTCTAGGTAAGGAAGAAGAAGGCGATCGCCAGGATGACATACACGCTGACGAGCTGGAGGCCCTCCACCCAGTTCGACTTGCCGTCGAGCGCGATATAGCTGGCGATCGCCACGCCCACCGCGACCGCCACCACTTCGAGCGGGGTGAACACGAGCGTCAGCGGATTGCCGACGATGAGTCCAAAGAAGACGAGGACCGGTGCAGCGAAGAGGGCGATCTGGGTCGCCGAGCCGATCGATGTGATCAGGCTGAAGTCCATCTTGTTCTTGTAGGCCAGCGTGACGCCGACGACATGCTCTGCCAGGTTGCCGATGACCGGGATGACGATGATCCCGATGAAGAACTCGCTGATCCCCAGCGAGGCAACGGCCGGCTCGAGCGTGTGGACGAGAACCTCGGAGGCGAAGGTGAGAGCGGCCGCCGAGGCGAGGAGAACGCCGAGGGCAAACTTCCAGCTCCAATCGGGTACCTCATGCGGGGCATGTGCCGCGGTCGGCGACTCGGGCGAGCGCAGGAAGAACCAGGTCTGCGCCGCGTAGGTGATGAGCAGCAGGATCGCGACGCCGATGGTGAGCGCTTCGATCTGGAAGAATTCCGGATCTCCCGGCGCGGTCGTCTCGCCGCCACCGACGAGGAACGCGAAGGTTGCCGGCACCACGAGCCCGATGGTGCCGAGAATCAGGGATGCCGCGTTCATGCCCGTCGCCTGCGCGTCGAAGGATTGGACGCCGTTCTTGATGCCGCCGACGAGGAGCGAGGCGCCGAGGACCAGCAGCAGATTGCCGACGATCGAACCGGTGATCGAGGCATGCACCAGTTCGATCTTGCCGTCCATGATCAGGAACGCGGCAATGATGATTTCGCCGACATTCCCGACGGTGGCATTCATGATGCCGCCGATGCGGGGACCGGCGGCAATGCCCAGCTGTTCGGTGGCGTGACCAAGCGTGTAGGCCAGCCCGAGAATCGTCAGCGCCGCCACGCCGAAGGTCAGCGTGTCATCGGCACCCAGGAGGCGCAGCGCCAGGGTCACGACGGTCCCGCCGATCGAGATCCCGTATGCGATCTTGCCGAACATTGACCGAATGGTACCTGTCGTTGATCCGCCTTTGCATGGGCGCGTTGCTCGTGCTCGCGACCTCATTCATCGGCGAGTGATCCGACAGGCACCAATGGCCGAAGCGCTTCCATAGCCCGACCTCGATCCGACACATGCTCGATGCGCATTGCCGCATCGGCAAGGTGGGAGGCCTGGACGCGCACGGGCGCGTGCCGTGAAGTCGGGAGAGCGGTGACGAGGACGCTGAACGCGCGGGCCAGGTGGATGACGACGGCCGGCGTGTCGCCGCCGTAGTGGCGAATCTGGTCGAAGGCCAGGGGAACGAGCTCGGCGAACCCGGGAAACGGGATCTCGAGCCGGACCGCGCCATCCCCATCCGCGAAAGTCCGTGGCGGATCGGCCTGGAGCCCCGCGGCGGTCAGGACCTGCAGCAGGCGGTCGATGCAGCTCATGGCCGTGGTCGGATCGTTAACCGATGGCGACAGGGCCTTGACGCCGATGTCGACCAGCTGCTGGATGCCGAAGGCGACATCCTGCTGATCCGAGCGCTGGTCACCGATGATCATGGAGCCATCGACGGCGGACTCGTGCGCCTCGAGCTCCGTCGAGGGGCCGCCGGTCCCCTCGAAGCTCGCGACCGGGGCGCGGTCCTGGACCCATGAGCCGGGGCTGAGGAGCATGCGATACCGACCGTCGGCCTCTCGGGCAGCCCCGACCAATGCCTCCAGATCGATGAGCTGGAGGTAGCCGCTCTCTCGAGCTCGCAGCATGGTCACCTTCGGATCAAGGTTGGTCGCCGGCATGGCGCCACTTGGCGGAGGTGGAGCGTGCGGATCCTCGTTCCCCGCGGGTTGCCAGTCCCGTTCGTCGTCGCGCTCTGTCCATCTGGCGAGCACCTTCAGCGTCGCGAGGCTGTCCTCGGCCACGCTGGCCACGATCGAATTGACCTGGATGCGCACGCTGATGTGATGGATGAAGAAGATCAGCATGCCGATCGACACGAAGGCCAGTACCAGCGCCCCGGTGATGGCGATGCCCGGCACGAAGGCCTCACCGCGCTGTTCGTCCTGTGAGCGAATGGAGCGAAGGACGAGCAGCGCGTAGGTGAAGGTGCCCATGAAGGAGGCGAGCACGAACTGATTGGGCCGATCACGCAGGAAATTGCGCAGGACGCGCGGTGAGAACTGCGTGCTCGTGAGCTGGAGCGCGACGATGGTGATGGAGAACGTCACGCCGGCCACCGTGATGACGGACCCGGCGATCGCCTGGAGCATGGCGCGGGCCCCCTCGGGTCCGGCTCCGAAGACGACCGGAAGCTCGGAGCCCGTGGCGCCGACGAAGGAGGAGAGCGCCAGCATGCCCAGGGCCGCCGCGGCCGCCAGGACCACTGCCGACGTCGGCACGAACCACAGGCTGTGCCGGATGTGCTCGATCAGCTCGCGCAGCCGCATCAGTCAGCCCTCAGCGGCCGATGAGCTCGGATCCGCCGACCGACTCGGAGCCGCTGTGGGGGAGGGGGCCGGCTCGCCGGGAAGCGCCTCGATCAATGCCTGGTTCACCACGTCGTCGACGCCGATGAGCAGGAAGACGAACTCACCGCTCGACCAGGTGTAGACCTGCGTGCCGGCGGCCGTGGCGTTGTCCTCCGGGCGTACCCAGACCTGATTCCCGGCCACGACCGCCTCCTCCCACGGATCAGGGTCGAGCCCGGCGATGCCGACATAGCGGCCCGCTGTGGCCAGGTGCGGCTCCAGGTCCTCCGTGGCCACCGGGTCGCCTTCGACGCGTATCGCATAGAGCGTCAGTCGCGGTTGTTCGACGTATGCCACCGCCAGCGAAGCGAATCGATCGCCGATCTCCCCGTACGCGGCGCCGATATCGCCCGGGGTCAGCGCAAATTCATCGAACGGCGCGACAATCACCGCCACGCCCGCCAGCGCTTCCGGGATGAGGCCGGCCAGCTCGTCGTCAGGCTCGTTCGTGAAGCGTGGCGTCGGGGCGGGAGTCGGGGTTGGGGTCGGCTCCGAGGTCGGTGACGGGGTCACCGACACCGAGGGCGGGGGGCTCGGGGAAGCGGCGCTCGGAGTCGGTGAGGTCTCAGATGCCGAACATGCTGAGAGCACCAGGGCGGATCCGAGCAGCGCGCTCACCGCCCCGCGCAGGCGCAGCGAAGCGAGGCGGGAGGACGTCATCGGCGCCGAAATGATACACCGCCGACCGGTTCAGGCGGCGCCTCGGGCCAGCGGCGCTGCGTCGACCGCGCGTCGTCGCCAGCCCTCATCGCGGTGCTCGTGGACGATGGTGGCCAGCGCGCGCAGCACGTCGGAGCGGAAGGTCGCGGGATCCCGTCGCAGGCGCGCAATTGCGTCGGTGCGTCCGGTGCGGGCAGATCCGACCTCGCTCACCAGCTCGTCATACGCGTTGGCGACGCCGATCACGTGAGGCCCGACGGGTCCCCGTGCACGAGTGGCCCGGACTCCGCGGCGGGTCCCCTCGGCGAGTAATCCGCGGTGGCCGGCTATCAGGGTCGCGGCCGCGTTGAGGGAAGGGATCGCGCTGAGCTCCGCGATTGCCGCGTCGTCGAGGCCGTGCAGGCGCCCCGCCAGCTCGAGGCCATGCTGCTGCTCCTCGGTGAGCCCGAGGTGCGCGGCGATGCGAGCGGCGAGCCGGCCAACCCGGTCGCCGTGCCCGCCATCTTCCGCGGCCGCGACGTCCGCGCCGAACGACCGGGTGACCGCCAGGACCGCGTCGCGCACCCCTTCGCCGGGTTCGCGGCGAGCGCCGGCAAGCCGGGCCGCGCGTTCGACGAGATGCTCGACTGCACGAGGATCACTCTCGTCGCGCAGCGCGGCGCGCGCGAGGTCGTCGAGTCGTCCGCGCAGGTCGACCACGTCGCGGGGCAGCTCGTCACTGCGTACGACGCGGTTCTCACCCGCGCGCTTGCCGTAATACAGGGCGGTGTCCGCCGCCTCGATCAGGCCGGCGCGGTCGTGCGCATCACCCGGCAGGCCGGCGACGCCGATGGTGATGGTCACCGGGGTCGCCGTGTCCGCGGTGAGGTCGGCGACGGCCGTGCGGATTCGTTCCGATGCGCTCGCCGCCTCTGCCACCGTGGAGCCGGGCAGGATGAGCGCGAACTCGTCGCCTCCGTAGCGGAAGACGCGGTCCTCGCTGCGCGCCGCCCCGTAGATCGAGGTCGCAACCGCGTGCAAGAGCGCATCGCCCGCGGGATGGCCATATCGATCGTTGTATCCCTTGAAGGCGTCCAGGTCCATCATGAGCACCGAAATGTGGCCGGCGTTGTCCGTGGTCGCGGAGGCCGCAGCGTCGACCAGCCGTCCGAGCTCCTGCTGGAATGCCCCGTGGTTCCCGAGCCCGGTGAGGGCATCGGTCTCGGCCCGCTGGCTCATGGCATGGTGCGTATCGGCGTTGCGCAGGGCGATCGACGCCTGGGCGGCAAAGAGCTGCACCAGCTCGAAGTCGCTTTCGCTGAAGCACACGTCAGGACCGCCGACGCGAGAGACGTTGAGAGCGCCGAGAACCTCGCCGTCCGCGATGAGGGGTACGACCACAACCGCCTCGGGGTCGGGTGGCGTGCCCGGAATCTGCAGCGCGCGCGGATCGTTGAGGGCGTCGTTGGCGAGGATCGGCTGTGAATGCTCGACCGACCAGCCCATCAGGCCGCGGCCGAACGGGATCATGTAACGATTCACCTGCTCGGCGTGACGCTCGCGGGCGAGGACAGGCATCATCGCGCCGCGGAGGTGATCGATCCGGTAGATCGACAGGTTGTCGTAGCTGACGACCTCGCGCAGGCCGTCGGCGATCATCTCGAGCACGTCTGCCTGGTCGAGCGTTCCCAGGAGCCGGTCATTCGTCTCGAGCAGATAGCGCTGCGAGTCGGCCCGTTGCCTGAGCTCGGTCGATTGCGCCACGAGCTGCTCGTAGGTCGTCGCGTTGACCATCGCCTGGGCCGCATAGCCGGCGAAGATGCTCATCGTCTGGAGGTCATCGGTACTGAAGCGGTTGTGGCCGAGCTGGCTGAGCACGATCACGCCAAGCGTCCGGCCTTCGTACAGCATCGGTACCAGGAGCATCGACTCGGGAACGTCATCGGTGCCGTCGATCGTCTTTCCACGTTCGTCATCCACCGCGTCGTTTATGAGCTGCGGCTTGCCATGCTCGGCGACCCACCCCGTGAATCCCTCGCCTACCGCAACACGCAGGAGTGACTCCGCATCCTCCGGGTCGCCCGTCAGCATCTCGCGGGTGAATGCGATGGGGTCACACATGCGCCGATCCCAATCAACTCGGTACACGCGAATGTCGTGATAGTCCGCCAACGTGCTGGCCTCGGCGACGATCGCCTCCGCGATGGCACGCACGTCGTTCAGCCCGTTTAGGCGGCCTGACAGGTCCTGGATCGAGCGCATGCGGGCGGCCTGGTCAGCCACCGAGCGATAGAGCCGCGCGTTCTGGATGGCGATCGCCGCCTGGTCGGCGAACGCCAGGACGAGGTCCATCTCCTCGTCCGGCCAGGTGTGATCGGAATCGTGGTAGAGGCCAATCAGACCGAGCGACTTGCCGCGGCTGAACAGCGGTGCGACACAGACCGTGCGAATCTTTTCGGCGGCGTACGCGTCACGCATCTCCCCGGTGGCAGGGTCGCGGTCGGCGTTGCGCATCCAGAGCGGCCGGCCTTCCCGCAGGGCTTGGATGGCGATGGTGTCGCTGCTGGCGGTGAGGTCTGCACTCCGGGCGAGGAACCCATCGCTGAGGCCGCGAGTCACCAGGGCGATGGGATGTGGCGTGCCGTCGAAGAGCCAGATGCCCGCACGATCGGCGGAAAAGAGCGTCCGCGTCCGCTCGATGATGTCGGCGAGCACACGCTTGAGGTCCAGCGTCCCGGTCAGCTCCTTCGTTACTGAGCGGAGGGCCCGGACGCGACCGAGCTCGCGACGCGCGCGGACGACGAGCCGGGCGCTCGCGAGATCGGTTGCGACGGTCGATGAGAGTGCGCGTACAAATGACGGCGACAAGCGGTCCGCTGAAGCAGCGTCGATGACCATGATGCCAATCGTGGTCTTGCGGGTGGCGAACCGGATCTCCCGATCGGCGCTGCCGTCCTGCGACGGCAACGGCGCGAGCGCCCTGGAGCCGACTGGAGCGACAGCAAAGCCCGCGTGGGCCGTCAGCTCGAAGTGCTCATCGACGGGCAGGTACACGGCGATCCGTTCGACGTGGATCTCCGTGCGCAGGGCCTCGACGAGAGCTCGCGCCACCGATGCCGGCGTTGGCGTCGAGGCAAGACCTGAGGCAACGCGCTCGAAGACCGCCAGCTCAGCCGCACGCTCGGCATCCTCGGCGACCTGGTCGGATGCGGGAGCGTCCTCGACCAGGATGCGCTCGACGTCGTCGCGCCGGAACCTTCGATCGCCGCGCGCGTTGATGCGATACGCGGACAGCCGGCCGGCATCGGTCCACGAACGAATCGTGTTCGGATGCACGCCCAGCAGCGCTGCCGCCTGAGCGACGCTCAGCAATGCATCTCGTCTGTTCGGCGCCATTCGCGCTCCTGAGAACGACCCTGCCTGCCCCCGATGACTCGGAATGGAGCTCGCGGTAAGTGCCGTGCATCGGATGCTAGTAACCGCAGGTGCGAGACGCGATGCCCTGTTGGTACCGGTTGGACCGGTACGGATGCGCGCTCACCCGGTCAGGATGGCGCTCAGAAGGGCACCGATGCCGCCGATGCCGAGCAGCCCGATCGAAGCGGCCAGCCCGATGATTGATGCGGACGCGAGCCGATGATGGCGTCCGCCCAGCAGTCGCATTGCGTCAGCGAGCTCCAGGGTGCTGATGAGGTATCCGCCGTCCGGCGCCACCAGGCGTGGCTGCCCCGACCCGTCGCGCTCGGCACGGGCGAGCACCAGAAGCCGATCCGTGACGTTGATTTCACGGGTGGTCGCCCGTGCCTCGGTGATGGGTCCCAGCCGCTCGGCCAGGCGCGCCACGGCCGAGGCGTGGGGCTCCTCGAGCTCGGAGGGATCGCCGCGCCACACCTTCGGAATGACGATGAGCGGCTCCGCGGCGGCGGACGGGTCCAGGGTCAACGACCCATCGTGATCCCACAGGTCGAACGATCGCGTCTCGCGAAGGCGCTCGACGGTGCGCCATCTGCCGCCGGCCCGGACCTCGATATCTCGATGGAACGCGACCAGGCGCTCACCACCACCCATCTCGAGCGGGTCGCGGCAACGGATGCGCCCGACCACCCGAACCGGCCGCGGGGTCAGAGCATCGGTGTCGAGCAGACGCCCGACCTTGAGCTCCCGCGGTCCCGCCAGTCTGCGCGCGACTCCCGGGTGAGCACCGCTGCCATGCAGGACGATGAGCGAAACGATCGCCAGCAGGACGCCGATGACGATCATGCCGGCGAACGCGATTCCGAGGGGCATGTCCGGTGCCTAACTGGTCGAGGCCAGGTCGGCGACTCTGCCGGCGCTGATGCGGAGGAGGTCGTCGGGGCTGATCGCGAAGACGGCATCGGGTAGGCCCGCGGCCGCCCAGAGTCGATCGTGGGCGAGGAGGTCTCGATCAACGACCACGGTGACGGACCGAGCATGACCGAAGGGCGGGACTCCGCCGATCGCGTAGCCGGTCGTCGAACGTGCCTCATCACCATCGGCGCGCCGGGCCGTCGCGCTGCCCAAGACAACGGCCAACCTGGTGAGATCGACGCGATTGGCGCCCGACACGAGCGCGACGATCGGCCCCTCATCGGCCATGAAGACGAGCGACTTGACGATCTGGGCCACCTCGCAGCCGACCGCGCGGGCCGCATCGGCAGCCGTGCGCGTGCCCTCCGGAAAGCGTTCGACGCTGATCTCGAGACCAGCCGAGCGGGCCGCGCCGATCACGCGCGTCACGTTGGGGTGCATCGACCGATGATACGGCGCGTGCTAGGCTGGTCCGACAATCCAGAAACGACAGGGGAGCGCGACAAGCGCTGAGAGTGCGGACGCCGATGCGTTCGCAGACCCTCGAACCTGATCCGGGTCATGCCGGCGAAGGAAGTCGAAGCAGCACGTGTACCGACGCGTCCATGAAGCTCCGACCTCGGGTCGCGCCCTTCGTCGTTCCTTTTGAACTGACGCAGCACAGGGAGCAGTGCAGGGATCGATGAAGGTCGTGGTAGTCGCATCAGGTGAGCTCGACGCGTCCGACGCCGCGTGGCTCGAGGACGCCGACCTGGTGATCGCGGCGGACGGCGGCGCCAACTCGCTGGACCGGCTGGGCATGCGGCCGAACCTGCTCGTCGGCGACCTTGACTCGATCGACCTGTTGCTGCTCGATCGCCTCGAGGCAGGGGGCACGCGCGTCGAGCGCCATCCGATCGACAAGGAGGCCTCCGACACCGAACTCGCCGTTGCCGCCGCGTTCGACGCTGGGGCCAGCGCGGTCGTCGTGCTCGGCGCGATGGGCGGCGCGCGCATCGATCACGAGATCGCGAACCTGCTCCTGCTCGCCGATGCATCCCTGGCCGGCCGTGACGTGCGTGCGGCGCGCGGCGGGACGCACGTCCGGGCGCTCCACGTGGGCGAGCGGATACATCTTTCCGGATCAGTCGGGGATCTCGTCACGCTCCTGTCGGTCGGCGGCACTGCCGACGGCGTCACGACCGAGGGCCTGCGCTGGCCGCTCGTGGAGGCAACGCTGGAGATGGGGCGCTCGCGCGGCCTCTCCAACGAAATCATCGCCGCACCCGCATCGGTTCGGATCGGCAACGGCACGCTGCTCGTCGTCGAGACAGCATCCAGAGGAGGAATCTCATGACCACCATCAGCAACGACAACCGCTGGCGCGTCGTCGACATCGTCGTCGCGGCGGTCGTCGCCGTCGCCTTCGGCGTCGTCTTCCTGGCCTGGAACGCCCTCTATGCCGCCACGGGGCCACTGTTCACGTTTCTGCCGCCGGCCCAGGCGCTCATGTACGGCATCTGGCTCCTGCCCGGCGTGCTGGTCGGCCTCATCGTGCGGCGGCCGGGTGCCGCCGTGTTCGGCGGGCTCGTGTCGGCGGCCGTATCGGTTCTGCTGGGGTCGCCCTATGGTGCCGATGCCCTCATCTCAGGAGCCATCCAGGGAGCCGGTGCGGAGCTTGGGTTCGCCCTTGGCCTGTATCGGCGCTGGAATCTTCTGTTCGCGATGCTGGCCGGCGCCTTCGCGGGGCTCTCGGCAGCCGTGCATGACGTGGCCATCTACTATCCCGACCTCGCTGTTTCCTTTTGGGTCGTCTTCGCCGCCGCGACCGTCGTGAGCGGGGTCATCGTGGCCGGCATCGGGTCATGGCTGCTGGTCCGGGCGCTCGTCGGCACCGGCGTCCTGCGCGATTTCGCGGTGGGACGCGAACAGCGCGAGATTTGACCTGCGAACCGCCCAGAATGCGCCGATGCGTGAGGTGGCGCGACCGGCGCGGATCGATGCTCGAGGTTGGGGCGTCCGGCACCCGGGACGTCGCGACTGGGCGCTGCGCGGTATCGACCTGACGATCGAGGCGGGAGAGCGCGTCCTGCTGCTGGGTCCTTCCGGGGCAGGAAAGTCGACGCTGCTGGCGGCGATGGCCGGTCTGCTGGATCCGGCTGGTGGCGGTGAAGCCGAGGGATCGCTGCTGGTGGACGGTCTCGATCCGCGCGCGACGCGCGACCGGACCGGCCTCCTGTTCCAGGATCCCGAATCCCAGATCGTGATGGGGCGCGCCGGTGACGACGTCGCCTTCGGGCTCGAGAACCGATGCGTCCCGACCGACGGCATCTGGCCGCGTGTGGATGCGGCCCTGGCCGCCGTCGACTTCCCTTACGGGCGCGAGCGTCCAACCCACGCGCTGTCGGGGGGCGAGCAGCAGCGTCTGGCCC
Source organism: Candidatus Limnocylindria bacterium (assembly GCA_037721115.1). Lineage (GTDB taxonomy): Bacteria > Chloroflexota > Limnocylindria > QHBO01 > QHBO01 > JACDBZ01. The sequence goes on along the minus strand of JBBJNX010000002.1, from coordinate 2,643 downwards.
TGGCCGGGACGCTGGCACTGCGCCCAGCTCTCCTCATGCTCGACGAGCCGACCGCGAATCTCGACCCAGACGGGGCCGCCGAGGTGCGATTGGTGTTGGCGCGGGTCGTCGAGCGCCTCGGCGCCACGCTCATCCTGGTGGAACACCGGGTCGATGAGTCGCTGCCGCTGGTCGATCGCGTCGTCGTCATTGCCGCCGGTGGCGGGGTCGTCGCCGATGGGAAACCCGGCGAGGTCTTTCGCGAGCACGGCGCCCGCCAGGCCGATGCCGGCGTGTGGGTGCCCGATCACCCGCCGGCGGCGCCACCGCGCCGGGATCGGCCGCGTCCTGAGACGCTCGTCATCGCCGACCACGCGGGCTTCCGCTATCCGGGCACGGCGATGGCCGCTGTCGCGGGCGTGGACCTGTCGGTGCGGTCCGCCGAAGCGCTGGCGATCACCGGTCCGAATGGCAGCGGCAAGTCGACCTTGGGGCTGATGCTCGCTGGATTGCTTGCCCCGCGGGTCGGGCGAGTGGTGGCCGGCGAGGCGCTCTCGGCGGGGCACGGCCACGAGCCGATCGCCAGATGGCCGGCGCGCGAGCTCGTGCACCGCATCGGCACCGTGTTCCAGGATCCAGAGCACCAATTCCTCACCGGCTCGGTCCGCGACGAGCTCCTGCTCGGCCCGCGCCGGACGGGCATCGGTGTCGAGGATGCGGCCCGCCGCGCCGACGAGCTGCTCGAGCGGCTGCGGCTCACGCACCTCGCGGCGGCGAACCCGTTCACCCTGTCCGGAGGCGAGAAGCGCCGCCTCTCGGTGGCCACCGCTCTGGCAACGGCACCGGCGCTGCTCGTCCTTGATGAGCCCACGTTCGGGCAAGATCGGCGCACGTGGGGAGAGCTGCTCCATCTCCTGGCGGCGCTGCGCGACTCGGGTCGCGGCGTCGCGTTCGTCACGCATGACCGGGCGTTCGCCCACGCGCTTGCCGACCGCACGTTCCAGATCGGGGGTGGGCGCTGATGCAGCTCCTGACGCCGATCATTCCGAATCCTGCCGCACCACTGGGACGTGCCAATCCCGTGGCGAAGCTGGCCGCCGCCCTCGCCCTCCTGGCCGCCCTCTTCGTTTCCCTCGACGGGGTCACCGCCGGGGTCGTGCTGCTCGGACTTGCGGCGCTCCTGCCATTTTCGGGGCTCTCTCCCCGAACGCTCCTCGGCCGGGGGTGGCCGGTCGGGGTTGCCGCGCTCTCGATCGGATTATTCAACGTGCTCTTCGCCGCCGAGCAGCTGGGTCCGACTTCTGTCGATCTCGGAACGATCCGGATCGGCGCGGAGACGCTGGCCAATGGCGCCGGATTGGCGCTGCGACTGCTCGCGGTTGCGCTGGCCGGGTTGCTGGCCACCGCGACGAGCGACCCGATCGACGTGGCCGACGCGCTGATCCAGCAGCTCAAGGTGTCGCCGCGCTTTGCGATCGGCGTCCTGGCTGCGCTGCGCCTGCTTCCGCTTCTTAGCCAGGAGTGGAACATCCTCGGCATGGCGCGGCGGGCGCGAGGCGTCGAGGCCGGCCGATCGCCGATCGCCGCCATCCGTCTTTTCGCTGGCCGGCTGCTGTCACTGCTCGTCGGCGCCATTCGCCGTGGGTCGCGAATGGCTCTGGCGATGGAGGCGCGCGGCTTCGGCGCGTCCCCCTGCCGCAGCGTGGCGCGGCCGCAGCGGATGCGAAGCGCTGATTGGGGTTGGATCATGGGAGCGGTCGCGTTGGCCGCCGCCGCCATCGCGATCAGTCTGGTGCTTGGCACGTGGCGGTCATTGTTCGGCTGAGGGACGCTACTCGCCATTCCGGGCCGCCCGAGCAGCCGTTCAGGCAGGGTTTCGACCGAGATATCCGAGCAGCGTCCACGCGGCGCTCGGAAGGGGGCGTCCGCTGCTGGTTGATGCTCGTGGTCTGACGTCCCGATGTATCGAGCCAGATCCGCACGAAGCAGCTCCCGCGTGCGATTCCCGTGCTGGAGGGAGGCCCACTGCACGTGACCGCTGCCCCGAGGTGGTTCTCGTGCGGTAGGAGCCTCACTCCATCGCGGGAATCACGCCCTCCATGGCGTTCCCGCGGGTTTTCCTCGATCAATCGACATATCAGCGCGCGATCGGCGCCGCGGCGCTCCCGAGAAACGGGTCGAGCCAGGTCGGGGCGTGGGTGACGCCCACGTAGCGGGCAGGGTCGAACGGCGCCAGGGAGAGGGTCCGCGCCGCCCCCTCCGCGATCAGCTCGGCGAGGAGCATGCCCAGCACTGGAGCATATGGATGCCCATGTCCCGTGAGCCCGGCCGCCACGAACCCTCCAGGCAGCGGGGTCCCATTCTCGGTCGGCAGCGGGCCGGCCATCGGAATCTCGAGCGAGGCGAAGTCGAGCAGCCCGGCCCAGCAGCGGATGATCCGGCTGTCGCGGAGTGCGGGATGTAGTTGCGCCAGCAGCGCCGCCAGCCGTGGCGGGACCTGGGGGCGGACGCGCGTCGAGTAGGAGCCGATGCCCATCTGTTCATCGGCGACCGCATAGCCGCCGATGACGACCTCGCCCGTTCGCATCTGCCGCCAGTACTCGTTGCACTGGTTCGTCTCGAATCCTGGTGCGCCGATGCTCACCGGGAGCATCTCGGTCACGC
>JBBJNX010000113.1:0-6799 GCA_037721115.1 Candidatus Limnocylindria bacterium | reverse complement strand
CAGCAGGTCTCCGTCCCATCGATCGCACCGGCCGGCGGCGAGCCCGTTGCCTGGGCACGACTGGACACCCAGGACGTGCACTCGCTGGCCTTCGGACCGGGCTCCACCGACCGACTCCTGTTCGGCCACCATGGCGGCGTCCTCGAAACCGCGGATGGCGGACGCACTTGGGACCCGTTGGCGGTGGATGCGGATGCGATGGGCATGCGCCCGACAGAGGACGGCTCCATCGTGATCGCTGGGCACGATGTCTTCCAGGCCAGCTATGACGCCGGCAGTACCTGGGCCCCGATCCCCACCGACCTCCCGAGCTTGGACATCCATGCCTTCGCCCGCGATCCGGATGACCCGCGTCGGATGTGGGCATATCTTGCGGAGGGAGGCTTGTACGAGTCTCTCGACGGCGGCATCGGCTGGAGCGAGGTGTTCGATGGTCATCGTCCTGCTCTCGTCGCCGTCTCGCGGCAGGGGGTAACAGTGCTCGTCGGCCTCGACCCATTCACGGGACTCGTGGAGAGCGACGACGGTGGACGAAGCTGGCGAAGCCTCGGCCCACCGCCCTCCTCGCCGGTGCTGACCGTGGCCGCCACACGCGACGGGCGCTCGATCGCCTTGGGCTCGACAGAGGGACTCTTCCGATCGGATGACGGCGGGGCGTCATGGTCGGAACGCCTCCTTGCTGGGACCGTGCTTGCAGCAGCGATCTCAGAGGACGGGTCGACCGTCGCGGCGGTCACTCGGGAGACCGACTTCTTCCGATCGGATGATGGCGGACGGACCTGGAGGGGACCGACCTGAGGCTGCATTCGCTTCCAGGAAACGCGCGTTGAGCGCGTCTATGTCGATCTCCGCGTCGCCGTAGGTGCCGAACCGGATCTGCTCCAGGACCATGCCCGCCTCAGCCATCCAGGTGCCGATGTGACCGAGCATGTCCTTCACGGACCAGCCATCTGGAAAGTAGCCCGGACGCACCACCTGCTCGGCTGACAAGGTATCTATCAGGTCGGAGAGCTCATCCCAGCAGTGCCGCTCCAGCGCCAGCTCCGCCGGATCGATGCCCGAGCGGACCGGATCCGTCATGCCAGGTGCTCACCGGGAAGCGCGGGCTCGCCGGGCGGAAGGAGAGTGACGGTCTCGCCGCACTCGCGCGGAAGTCCTGCCCGCCCTTGAGCCACTCGCGTTCCGGATCGTGCTGGCTTGGATCGTGGTGCTCTACGCGTCTCAGCTCGGACCAGTCGTCGCCGTGTCGGTGCACCATGCGGAGAGTGGCCAGATCAAGCATCGGTTCGACCTCCAGGGCTCGGGCGACGGACCCATCCTAGCGCTGCGACAGGAGCTGGTCGACCGGTGCGAAGTCATCGGTGAGGACGGTCTCACCGGCGATGAACGCCTCGAGCTCCGGCCCCTCAGTGATGATCTCATCGTCACCGAAGCGCAGGCGGTTCGCCTCCAAGATCGACTCGCGCGGAATGGGTGATCCGGAAGCGGCCAACACGATGTTCCCGCCCGAGCGACGCTCGACCCGGCCCTCGGGAGCGATAACGGCGACATGCCCGAAGACCGCCTGGAGCGTGGCTGCTTCCGCTCTGGCGAAGCCGAGCGGCGGGTAGTCGATCACGTTGACCACATACATGCCACCGGGGCGGAGGACCCGCTGTATCTCCGACACGAACTCTTGCGTGGTCAGATGCCAGGGCACGGCGAGACCGCCGAATGCGTCACCGACCACCAGATCGTAGGCGTCGTCCGGCTCCGTGGCCAGCCCCAGCCGCGCGTCCCCCACACGCACTCGCAGGTCGTCCGACGTCGCCAGCCCGAGTTCCTCCCGCGCCACGGCCAGCACCGTCGGGTCCAGCTCCAGGACCAGGCTCGTGGAGCCCGGGCGCGTGGCGGCCAGGTAGCGTGGGATGGTGAAGCCGCCGCCGCCGATGTGCAGCGCGGACAGTGGCTGCTCCTCGGGCGCCACGGCAGCCACCACATCGCCCACGATCCGGGCGTACTCGAACTCGAGGTGCGTCGGGTCGGCCAGGTCGACGTAGGAGTGACGCAGCGTGTCCAGATAGAGGGTCCGCCCGCTCTCGCGCGTCGGATCCGTCTCGACGCGCACGCAGAAGTAGGTGCTTTCGCGCTCACAGGGCTGCGGCGTCAGGGCCGTCCAACCCGTGCCGGCCACCAGCGCGGCAAGGGCGATGACCGGCAGACTTGCGCCCCGTCCCCGTCCGACCCTCAGCCAGACGACGATGCCCGCCACGATGAGAGCGGCGCCGAGGGCGATGACGATGGGCCGCGTGGGCAGCGCCGAGACGAGCACGAAGCCAGTCACGAACGTGCCCGCGATGGCCCCCGCCGTGCTCAGCGCCGAGAGCCGACCGACGACGTGCCCGGTCTCCGAGAGATCGTGGAGCTGCATCTTCACGACGGTCGGCGTGACCGCGGCGAGCACCGCGGCCGGCGCCACGAACGCCGCCGCCGAGAAGAGCACGATGGCCGCCGGACCCGACCCGACCCGCAGCGCGGCGACCAGCGAGATGGCTGGCACGACCAGGAGAGCCAGCACGCCACCGACCACGAGCAGTGGTCCTAACAGCAGGCGGGGATCCATGCGGTCGGCGGCGCGGCCACCCAGCCACGTGCCCAGGCTGATGCCAGCCAGCACGGTGCCGATGATGCCGGTGTAGGTCTCGAGCGTGACCCCCACGTAGGGGGCCAGGAGTCGACCAGCCAGGATCTCCAGGACGAGGATGGCCGCGGACGTGGCGAAGACCAGGATCGCGGCGAGGACAGGCGGCATCGCCGAAGGGTAACTGGCGGGCTCGGTGGGGCTCGCGCAGTGTGATGCTCGGAAGGCGCCGTATCGGCCCGTGATGTTCGTTCATCGTGACGGATCGATGGGTGCCGCGCGCCGGTCGAGCGCTAACCGGTGCCCTCAGTCGTCGAGCGCGGCGAGGAGCTCCCCATGATGCTCCCGGAGCCAGGCACGAGCCGTATCAGCCTCCGGCGCGTGTCGTCTCACGAGTTCCCAGAAGCGCCGAGTGTGACCCGGCTCCGCAAGGTGGGCCAGCTCGTGGATCACCACGTAATCGAGCACCCACGGTGGAGCCAGCAAGAGCCGCCAGTTGAGCGACAGGGAGCCGTTCCGCGAGGCACTCCCCCAGCGCGCCCGCTGAGCCCGCACGGTCAGGCGCCTCGGCTGGACTCCGAGCAATGGGCCGAACACCGCTACGCGCGCCTCCAGGAGTCGACGCGCCTCGCGTCGCAGCGAACGCTCCAGTCGATCACGTTCCTGACTTGTGCTTGCCGTCACCAGGCGGGGCTCGCCGTTGACCGTGAGGTGGCGGCCCAGCGCCAGTGACGGCCGCGCGGCGGCACGCTCGCGACCCGCCTGGATGCGTACCATCTGCCGATCGAGCCACGCGCCGTGCTTCTCCACGAGCAGGGCCGCCGCGCGCTCTGGAGCACGCATGGGCAAGACGACGACTGCCTCGCCATCGCGCGTGACCGTAAGGCGGACGTGACGCGCTCGCGCCGAGCGGCGAACGGTGTAGGCGTGCCCCGTGCTCACGCGGGCAGCGCCTTGAGCCATCGCTCGAAGGCTTCGTCCGCATCGCGCACCGCCCGCAGCTCTGCCGTGCTCAAACGGAAGGCCTCGTCCAGCGTGATCCCTTCGAAGCGCAACACATCTCCCGGTCGCAGCTGGGACAGCCGCGGCAGGTCCACGGAGGCGACGACCAGCGGGACCGGGTATCCGCCGACGGTCTGGTGGTCGGCCAGGAGCACGATCGGTGCTTCGCCCGGCGGGAGCTGGACCGCGCCCTGCACCATGGGCAGCGACAGCAGCTCGCCCGACTCGCCGCCGGCTTCGGGCACGGCTGCAAGGCTGGGCACGCCCTCAAGCCGCAGGCCCATCCGATCGGACCGCGGATCTACCCACCACTCGGTGCCCAGCAGCACATCAAGTGCTCGCGACCCGACGTGCGCCACGTGCGGTCCCAGCACGACACGGATAGGCGTCACATCGGGCTCCGGCAGCTCCCCCGACACGGCGCCGGGCCACCATCGACCGGCCAGGTCCAGCCGGCCCGGATGGACCGCTCGCACGATGTCGCCCGGGCGAAGTGGTCGACCTTCCACGCCACCGAAACCGCCCGCCAGGCAGGTCGAGCGCGAACCGAAGATCTCCGGGACATCGATGCCTCCGGCCAGGGCGAGGTAGGCACGCGCCCCGTCGATAGCCGCATCGAACCGCATCGTGGTTCCCCGGTGCAGCAGCGCTGTGGTGCCCGAACGCAACAGTCGACCCTCCTCCACGATCTGGCCGCCGAAGTCCGCGCCTGTCAAGCCGACGACGCACGGTTCGCGGACCGCGAACGTCGCACCGAGCAGCGTCATCTCCACCACGCCCCTGCCGTTCACGAGTCGCTCAAGAGCGCGCAGAGCCGTACGGTCGCAGGCGCCTCCAGGCGACACCCCCAGCATTGCCGCATCGCGGGGCCGATCCTGGAGCGTCGAGAGGAGCCCCGCCTCGATGACTTCCAGCACGTCAGCCGCGTACCGGAACGAACCGCACGCGACAGCCCGCCGCGAGCAGAGCGGGCGGGTCGCGGTGCACGTCCCAGAGGACCGCCTCGGTGTGTCCGATGAGGTGCCAGCCGCCCGGCGTCGCGCTGGGATAGACCGCCGTCTGGCGGCCGGCGATGGCCACGCTGCCGGCCGGCACGCGCGTCCTGGGATCGGAGCGGCGCGGCAGCTCCAGGTCGGGTGGCAGGACGCCCAGATACCCGAAGCCGGGCGCAAACCCCAGGAAGAAGCAGGCGTAGTCGACCGAGGCGTGGGCCTCGACCACCTGCTCCGGCGTCAGCGACGTTCGCTCGGCCACCTCGAGGAGGTCGGGCCCGCCATGGCCGCCGTAGCGCACATAGATCTCCACCAGGCGAGATGGCAGGTCAGGCATCGCGCTGGGCAGGTCGAGTTCCTGGATCAGTCCCTCGAGGTACTGCGCCGCCTCGTGCGCGGATACCACCCAGCGGTCGAACGGGACGAGCAGCGAGGAGTAGGCCGGCACCGACGTCTCAAAGGCGAAGACCCTCTCACCCTTGGGCATCGCGTCCAGCTGTCGGGCCACCGCGTGCACCCGCTGGTTCACCAGCGGGTCGATCGTGTCGCCGACGGTGATCAGGACGGCCGCGTCGCCGAACGGCTCGACCCGCACAGACCCGGTCAGGGTCAGGGATTCAGGCACACGTCAAGGCCCGAACCTCGATGCCCGCCGCCTCAAGCGCCTCGCGCACAGCCTTGGCCATGGCGGCCGCGCCCGGCGTGTCGCCGTGGATACAGATCGTGTCGGCACGGATCTCGAGCATCGAGCCGTCATGAGCACGAACCCTACCGTCTCGGGCGATGGAGACAGCCTGCGCCGCCGCGACGGACGGGTCCGTGTGTACCGCGCCGGTCAGGGCACGCGTGCGGAGGGATCCGTCCGGTTCGTAGGCTCGATCGGCGAACGCCTCGTCTGCGACCGGCAGCCCTGCCGCGAGTCCCGCCGCGACGAGCGCGGACCCGGCCAGTCCCACCAGGGTCAGGCGTTCGGGGAACCGAGCTACCGCGCGCGCGACGCAGGCCGCCAGGTCCGGGTCGGCGGCTGCCCGGTTGTACAGCGCGCCGTGCGGCTTGACATGGCGCATCTCCACACCGGCGGCCCGGGCGACGGCCCACAGGGCACCCATCTGCGTCAGGACAGTCGCTTCCAGCTCCTCGGATGTCATCGCCAGGTCCCGACGCCCGAAGCCGTCTCGATCCGGGTAGCCAGGATGCGCCCCCACCGCGACACCGTGTCGCATCGCCAGGGCCACCGTCCGCGACATGGTGATCGGATCGCCGGCGTGCGCGCCGCAGGCCACGTTGGCCGAGGTGATCATCGGCATGAGATCGGCGTCGGCGCCCATGACCCACGCGCCATAGCTTTCACCCACATCCGCATTGAGGTCGATGACCATGGGCCTCATGCTAGGACTTCGGGCCTCGGAGGGACTAACCGGTCCGGCTGGTCCCGCTCTCCATCGTTGATTGCTACCCTCACCCTACCTTCGGTAGGATGTCGGTATGAAAGTGAGCGTCAGTCTACCTGGGGACGACGTCCGGTTCCTCGACGAATATGCCAAGGAGCAGGGCCTCGAGTCTCGTTCCGCAGCGCTCCACAAGGCGGTCCGGCTACTCCGCGCCGCGGAGCTCGGGGGCGACTACGAAGCAGCGTGGGCCGAGTGGAACAGGGGCGACGACGCCGAGCCCTGGGAGTCGACGACAGAAGACGGAGTCTCGTCCTGATGCGGCGAGGTGAGATCCGTTCGGTCGATCTGGGTCCCGCGCGCGGCTCCGAGGCCGACAAGCGTCGCCCGGCCATCATCGTGAGCAACGACACGGCCAACGTCACTGCCATGCGCCTGGGACGGGGCGTGGTCACCGTCGTTCCGGTGACGTCCAACATCGAACGCATCTACCCGTTCCAGGTCTTGCTTCCTTCGACCGAGACCGGGCTCGAGCGCGACTCGAAGGCGCAAGCTGAGCGGGTGCGCTCGGTCGCCGTCGAGCGGATAGGGCCCAGGCTGGGTGCGGTGCCTGCGGCGATCATGCTCCGGGTCGACGAGGCGCTACGCCTGCACCTCGCCCTCTAACGTCCTGACGCGGGGCCACAAGCGTCGAGCTTCAAACCCCGGTGCACTGCTCGTCCCGCAGGTCCGACCATCGACGCCAGGCCGCCTCGGCTGCATCGTGGACCGCGTCCTCGGCGTCGTACCGGTCGCCT